>JACQYL010000055.1 GCA_016208165.1 Deltaproteobacteria bacterium | reverse complement strand
TCAGTGCGGGCCTGGACCTTCAGGAGGGTGCAACGCTGCTCCAGGGCTGCGCAGCGGACGCTCGGGAGACGCTTCGAAAGAAGATCCTGCAACTTCAGGATAGCATGACGGCGGTCGAGAGATGCCGCAAGCCCGTTATTGCCGCGATTCACGGTCATTGCATCGGAGGGGGGATCGACCTTTCCAGCGCGTGCGATATTCGTATTGCCGCCCAGGAGACCATATTCTCCATAAGGGAGACCAAAATGGCCATGGTCGCGGACCTTGGAACCTTGCAGCGGCTGCCCACGATTATCGGCCAGGGGTGGTTTCGGGAGCTGGCGCTGACGGGGAGGGATTTTTCGGCGGAAGAGGCGTTGCGCATGGGATTCGTGACGCGGATCTGCCCGGACCGGGAGCAACTGTATGCCGAGGCCCGCAAGCTGGCTGACGAGATTGCCGCGAACTCGCCTCTGGCCGTGCAGGGTGCCAAAGACACCATTCTCTATACCCGGGATCACGGCATTGCCGCGGGACTGCAATACGTGGCGCAGAAGAATACGTCTCTGCTGCCCTGCGAGGACCTGGTGGAGGCGTTCCAGGCATTCATGCAAAAACGCCCCCCCCGTTTCAAGGGAAAGTGAGCCTCGAGATCCGCTTTATCCCCTTGCGGCGAATGAGACCTAAAGAGTGGGGAATTTGCGGACAAATGCCGTCAAATTGTACTTTTTCCGCGTGCTTTCAGCGCTGGTCCGCCCGGAGCGTGGAACAGGGGAGAGGCACACGGAAGGCTGAATCCGACATCGGATCTCGGGCTTGCAGTAACGGATCGCAGCACGCAGTGCAGGATGACAGGAATAGGTCATGAGGATACTCGATCGACTGTATAAGAAGGGAAGAAAACAGACGGATGTGGAGGAGATGCTGGGACAAGCCCGAGCCATAGGAAGTCTGGTGGACAAGGTTGTCAATAAAGTCCTCGAGCGGCACTTTGAGACCTTGTTGCAACAATCCATCGTTTATCTGGTAACGGGAGTATGGGGGGCGTCAAAGGAGGGGAAAATCGATCCGATTCAGGAAGAGATTCACCGCGAGGTGGAAACAAGTCTGACGGAAATCCTGGCAGCCCTGGATCTCGATCGACTGAGGGAGGCTCAGAAATATTCGATCCTTTTCGTGATTCGCGAACTCATTGTTTCGCGGATCGGATACGCCCTCGAGAGGTTCAAGAGCTCAGCCGGAGGAGGACCCGACGAGAGCGCCTCCATGCTGGACGAGATCAAGCCCTTGGGCGAGGCGTGAGTCTCAATCATATAACCTCACCTGCAGGCGGGGTTTCCCAGGTCCATGTAACCGTCATTTCACTTGAGGATCAGTTCATCGAGCTTGCGTTTGGGTACGTGGTGCACGCTGTTCGCATCCCTCCAATATCGGATGCTCCCGCCCGGCTCAACGTCGTCCAGTAGGCACTTTTCAGCGGGTTTTCCCAGCGCCAGGACGAGACGGATCATCAGTCTTTCCGGAATCTTCAGTTCTGTTCGGAGCTTTTCTTTGTTGATGGCGCCGAGCATGCATCCTCCCAGTCCTCGTTCAACAGCGCCTAGGAGCATGGTTTGGGCGGCAATACCGTCGTCGCACCACCAGTTCTCGGTGATGTCCTGATCTACGAGCATCACGATATAGGCTGACGGGCGTTCCCCGGACGAGGGTCCGGGCCAGTCCTTGAGATAAGCGGCCCACGCCAGACAGCCGAAAATGCGTGCATTGGTCTCGGGATCCGCAGAGAGTATGTATTTGAGCGGCTGGAGGTTTGCCGCCGAGGCAGTGCAGCGGGCAAGCCCGACCAGCTCTACGAGCGTTTCTCGTGTAACCTTGTAGGATTCGTCAAAACGCCTATAGCTTCTGTTTCGAAGGACCAACTCTTTCAAATCCATCGCCTTCCTCCTTTTTAGGAATCGCGGACGATCGTCTTCTCACACGCTGAATCGGCTGAAATCACCGATATGCTTGAACAGGTCGCTCAGCTGGTTCAGCAGATTGAGCCGATTGTAACGCAGTTGTTCGTTGTCCACCATAACCAGCACCGTGTCAAAGAAACGATCGATGGTTCCTTTCAGGCCGAAAATGATATCCAGGCTCTGCTTGTATTCGCCTTTGTCCAGAAGTTGGTCCACGGCCAGCTTGGCCTTTAGATAGGCTTCCCACAGGTCCTTCTCGGCCGTATCCTCGAAGAGGGCCGTGTTGACCTGCTCTGTGAGTTTCTGATCTCTTAGGATGTTGACCACGCGTTTGAAAGAGATCGCCAAAGGTTCGAACTCATCACGAGTTCGCCAATCGTTCAGCGCTTCCACGCGTTTGAGCGCTTCCGGGGGACGCTGGAAATGGAGACTCAACACCGCATCGACGACATCGAAGGGGTGCCCCTTGCCGGTAAGCAGATTATGAAACCGTGTACGGAAGAATTCCAAGATCTTGTTCAGGATGTCTCCGGGATCGCCTTCCAAACGGTGACCCAGTAGTTCCAGACTCTTATTCGCCATGGATTTCAGATCGAATGAATAGCTCCGATCCAAGAGAATGTTGATGATGGCCAGGGTGTGCCGGCGGAGCGCGTACGGATCCGCCGCCCCGGTAGGTATGAGTCCGATGCCGAAGCAACCGCAAATGGTGTCCATCCGATCCGCCATACCCACCAAGGCCCCTACTTGGGAAGAAGGCAGCCGGTCTCCTGCAAAGCGGGGCAGGTAGTGTTCGAAAATGGCTTCCGCCACCCCTTCCGGTTCTCCGGCAAGGCGCGCATACACGCGGCCCATGACACCCTGCAGGCTTGGGAACTGGCCCACCATGCCGCTCACCAGATCGGCTTTACACAGGAACGCGGCCCGGTCCACGACGGCAACTTCCTGCGGAGCCGCCGTTTCCGCCATGAAACAGGCCAGCTCGCGAAACCGTTTCATCTTTTGATACGAGGTTCCCAGCTTCTGCTGAAAGAGCACTCCCCTGAGTTCTTCCACGAAGTCATCCATCCGCTTCTTGCAGTCATCCTCGAAGTAGAACCTCGCGTCTTCGAGCCGGGCCTTCAACACCCGCTGGTGACCTTTGGTCACCACGTCCTCGTTCCGCGCCCGGGTGTTATTCACAGCTACGAACAGGGGAAGCAGTTTTCCCGACGGATCCTTAACGGCAAAATACCGCTGGTGCTCGCGCATGGCGGTGATCAGAACCTCGTCGGGCAGCTTCAAAAAGGATTCGTCGAAAGAACCGCAGACCACGGACGGATATTCCACGAGAAAGCTGTTTTCCGTCACAAGTTCGGGATCATCGAGGATGGCGCCTCCTCGTTCCTGAGCCACGCGCCGAATCTCGGCAAGCATAAGGTTTTTCCGCTCTTCCGGATCGATAATCACGTGTGCGTTTCTCAGCCGCTGCAGGTAGTCGGCATAATCTTTAACCACGACGGGATCAGGCGCCAGAAACCGATGTCCGCAAGTGGCGTTGCCGGAAATCACAGCGTCGAGTTCAAAGGGTATGATTTCACCCTCCAGCAAAGCGAGGAACCAGTGGATCGGTCTAGCGAAGGGAATGGGAACCGATGCCCATCGCATGGATTTGGGAAATGGAATATTGGCGATCCATCCGGGCAGAAGATCCTTTAAGATGTCGAAGGTCGGCTTACCGGGGATGTTCTTCGTCAATGCCAAGCACTTGCCTCGGCCCGTATCCACCAGTTTGAGATCAGTCACGTCGATGGAATGTGCTCGGGCGAAACCGTGAGCGGCCTTGGTCGGGGAACCCGTTTGATCGAAGGCCGCTCTTTCGGGAGGGCCGATCACCTGCTGTTCCCGGTCCTTCTGTCGGAGAAGAAGGCCGGACACCACCAGCATCAGTCTCCGCGGTGTGGCCATGGCCCGTATGCCGTCGAATGAAAGATGTTCAGCTTCCAGCCGATCCGCCATACTCGTTTTCATGGTCTCGGCAGTGGGCGGCAAGAAACGGGCGGGAATCTCTTCGGTTCCGATTTCGAGTAAGAATTCTCCGGTCACGATGCGCTACCTCCCGAAGTCAACAAAGGGTGGCTCATCTCTTTGCGTTGTTCAGCAAAAGAGGAACAACATCCCCGGGCCAAATCGCGCACGCGACCGATATAGCCCGTACGCTCCGTCACGCTGATGGCGCCCCGCGCCTCGAGCAGATTGAACGTATGGGAACATTTAAGGCAGTAGTCGTAAGCTGGGAGAATGAGATTTCTCTCCAACATGAGTTTGCTTTCCGTCTCGTAAAGGTTGAAAAGCTTGATGAGCATGTCGACATCCGCCGCCTCGAAGTTATATATCGAATGCTCGACTTCACCCTGATGATGCACCTGACCGTAGGTGACTTTGTCGTTCCATCGCAGGTCGTATACGCTGTCCGCCTGCTGCAGGTACATGGCAATGCGTTCCAATCCGTAGGTGAGCTCCACGGGGATCGGGCTCAACTCGATACCGCCCACCTGCTGGAAATAGGTGAATTGGGTGATTTCCATGCCGTCCAGCCACACTTCCCAACCAAGACCCCAGGCCCCCACCGTGGGTGACTCCCAGTCGTCTTCAACAAACCGGATGTCATGGTCCAAAGGATCGATGCCCAGTCTGCGCAGACTGGACAGATAGAGTTCCTGAACGTCCAGAGGAGACGGTTTGAGAATGACCTGATACTGATAATAGTGCTGCAGGCGGTTGGGGTTCTCTCCGTAACGCCCGTCCGTGGGGCGTCGGGAGGGCTCTACATAGGCTGCATTCCACGGTTCCGGGCCCAGTACCCGGAGGGTGGTAGCGGGATTGAAGGTGCCTGCCCCCACTTCCATGTCATAGGGCTGGAGTATCAAACAGCCGTAGTCGGCCCAAAACCGCTCCAGGGTGAGAATCACGTCTTGAAAATTCATCGGTTTTCCTTTTCTTCCAATCGATCGATGTAGTTCATGGTCCGGAGCTGTTTGTGCAACAACCCGATCAAAAAGTCACGTAATACTTTTCCGGCTTCACGGACGTTCAAAGAGGTGAGGTTCAACCTCGGAAGCGTTTCCAGCGGACGCGATTGAATATATCGTAGAGCCCTTATCGTTCCGGGAGAAAGACGCCGTTTTTCCGTTGGAGAGCACCGGTCGCAGACGATGCCTCCGTTCGCCGCGCTGAAGCCCGCTGATTGCGCGCCCGACAAGGCTTTCCCGCAACCCGTGCATTTTTCGAGCTCCAACTGATAGCCAAGAAGGCTCGAAGCCCTGACCTCGAAAATCCGTGCAACCTGGTTTTCGGGTTTGCGGGAGTTGAGCCATTGCAGGGCCGTGTCCAGCAAGTGAAAAAGCGCCGGATTGGGGTCGCCTGCTGCCGTAAGTCGGAACACCACGTCCACTAGGTAGGCTGCATAGGCCAGTGTCTTTTCCTGATCCCGGATCGCGGGGTACGAGTCGATCAGGTCGCACCGTTCGAGTCGTACCAGCTCGGAGTCACGACGGGCCACGTAAGAGAACCGGGATTTACAGAAAAGGTCCAGACAGTTGGCAAAACGCTTCCGACTTCTCCTGGCCCCGAAGGCAACGCCGGCCGTCTTGCCGCTGTCCGGACTGTAGAAGGTGACGATTCGGTCCGATTCGCGATAATCCTTTTCGTGCAGAACAATGCCGACGGTATCTCTGGGCAGCATCTCATATGAACCATGATGCGTTGGAAATCTCGAAGCGCTCGGGGTGCTCGCCGACCTCCTGGAAGCTTCAAGTCCGACTTTTTTTCATGAGGGCGCCGGTATCCGGTCGCCCGAAAAGGCGGGGGAAAGGCTCAAAGCATAATCTTGACGAAATATTTCTCGCGGAGCTTTTTAAGCCACTCCTCTTTCTCGGCGTTTCGCTTCTCGTCGGTCAGTATGCGGGCAATCTTGTCTTTGGCTTCCTCCAAGGTGGATTCCCCCGGCATTTCGTGCTCCACCATCAGGACGATTTGAAACCAATCTTCACTACCTCGCTCCACCTCCAAGAGGGGAGATACGTCTCCGTCTTTCATGGAATCGAGTACTTGCTGCAGCTTCGGATCCAGTAGCTCCCAGTCGATCCAGGAAGCGTCTCCGCCCGAGAGCGCGTTAGGCCCCTCCGAATGCTGGATCGCCATCATCTCGAAAGAAGCTCCGCCGTGGATCCGATCCAGGACGTCCTGCGCTCTTCTTTTGTTATTTTCGTAGGAGTCGTTGTCTCCGTTCCCTGTGTTTGCGCGAATCCATATGTTTTTCAGGTGGACCCGGTTCTTCCTGACGAAATCCGACTTGTGCTGCTCGTAGTATTTCTCGATTTCATCCTGTGAGACAACAACGTGCTTCTCTATCCGGTTCAACAGGATCTGGACCTTTGTTTTCGTGCGGAGCATATCCCTGTATTTTTCCAAGGTCAGGCCTTGCCGTTCCAGCCAGGTTTTCATTTCTTCCTCGCTCAGGCCGTTCTGCTCCCGCCATTCGCCGATCCTTTTGTCTATGTCCTCTTCCGGAAGTTGAATGCCTTGGCGGTCGATCTCTTTTTGAAGCAGTTTTTCAGTGATCAGAGAATCGAGGTATTTGGTTTTGAGCGATAGAAGTTCTTCTTTCAGCTGGGGACCCCTATACATCTTCGTCATCCGTTCCTCTTCCGGTCCGGTCAGCTTTTCGAGCTCGTTCAACGTGATGATGTCGTCTCCGACGAGGGCGACGATTCGATTGACGAGGTCGGCGCTTTGTGCTGGAGCCCAACCGGACAGCATAAAAGCCAGCAATGCAATGATCCACTTCATAGGAGTATCCTGTGGTAACTATTCAAATGTTCACACAAACCGATTGGTTAGGAGGCTAACACGCTAGATGATCTCTTGCAAGACTTTTTTGGCCTCTTGTATTACATCAATGTTTTTTCCGAACGCCTTGTAAAATAAACGTCCTTCAGGAGCTAATCTCGCCAGTTTCGAATGCTTTTTCACAAAGTTCAACAACCCGTCCACAACCACACCGCCGTCCGGATCGAACGAGAAAATCATCTGCCCGCCTTTCCAGTCCAGACGTTGCATTCGCGCACGCCTCATCTGGTTCCGAATCTCGAACGTTTCCAGGAGGTTTTTGGCCTCTTCCGGAAGAGGGCCAAAACGGTCCCGCAATTCGGACCTGATGTCGGCCAGTTGTTGCCCTTCCGTCAGGGAAGAAAGCCGTTTGTACAGCGAGAGACGTTCACTGATGCTGCTAATGTACGTCTCGGGAAGGAAAGCCGGAAGGGAGAGATGGATCTCCGGGTCGATCTCTTCAGGCGTAGGGCTCCCTTTCAGCTCGCTGATGGCATTCTGCATGAACTCGAGGTACATCTCATATCCCACCGCTGCGATATGCCCCGATTGAGAAGCGCCCAGGATCTCTCCTCCGCCTCGAATCTGGAGGTCGTGAAAGGCGATCTTGAACCCCGATCCCAACTCTGTAAAGTCCGTAAGAACCTTTAAGCGTTTTTGCGCCTCCGGAGTCATGGCGTTTTCGCTGGGCACGAGCAGATAGGCGTATGCCCGGTCTTTGCTGCGCCCGGCGCGGCCGCGGAGCTGGTATATCTGAGCGAGGCCGAAACGTTCCGCGTGATTGATGATGATCGTGTTTGCGGTAGGAATGTCGAGGCCGGATTCGATGATCGTGCTGCACATCAACACGTCCAGCTCCTGCCGCAGAAAAGAGAGCATAACGCGTTCCAGTTGGATGCCTTTTAGTTGCCCATGAGCGATTCCCACCCGCGCCTGTGGAACCAGACCACGGATGTGGGATGCCAGGTTTTCAAGAGACTTGACCTGATTGTGCACAAAAAAGATCTGTCCCCCCCGACGCATTTCTCTCATGATGGCTTCCTTAATCAGGTCATCGTCGTATTTGGCCAGGTAGGTCTTAATGGACAGCCGGTCCCTGGGCGGCGTCTCGATGGTGCTGAGATCGCGGATACCCATGAGGCCCATCTGAAGTGTGCGCGGAATAGGGGTTGCCGTTAGCGTGAGTACATCCACCAGCTTCTTGATCTGCTTGATTTTCTCTTTGTGCGCCACTCCGAAGCGCTGTTCTTCGTCGACAATCAGCAGACCCAGATCGCGAAATACCACGTCTTTCTGCAGCAGTCGGTGCGTCCCGATGATGATGTCCACTCTTCCGGTGGCGAGGCCTTCGATTACCTTCTTTTGTTCCTGCCTGCCTTTGAATCGGCTCAGGGACTCGACCACCACGGGATAAGGTCTGAAGCGATCTGGCTTGGTCCGGTGTTTCTTCGTAAGTAAATGATTCGGCAAAGGCGGCCATGTTTCCGTCGGATCCGGAAAAAGCGAACCCTTTCCGTACATTTCGGGCCGCATAGATTTGCACGAGTTCTCTGGCGATCTGTTCGACCGATTCCTTGACTTTATTCTTGAGCCGGGCCCAGGTCTTCCCGCCGAGACGGTCCAACTTGGGATCATGACCGTCCATGCCGGCATATTTCTGGATGGCTTTGAGGCGGTAGATGGGAATGTAGAGCCGGTCCTGTCCTTCATACTCGATCAACAGGAATTCGCCGAGGTCGCCATCAACGTCCATTTGTACGAGACTCTGATATCGTCCGATTCCGTGTTCCATGTGAACGATCAGGTCGCCCGGCTTCAAGTCTTCGAAAGAACTGACGTAGGCCTCGATGCCGGGTTTTCGCTTGGCTTTTATGGCCTGCCTGGCGCCCAGGAATTCCTCGTCCGTGATCAGCATCAATCGTTCGGACCAGAGTTTGAAGCCCGCAGAGAGACTGCCCACATACAGGCGAACGGCATGTGGGGCCGATCTCCCCCGGAAGGGAGGCTTTTCTCTGATGACCCGCATTTCCGCCTGTGTGAAGAATTCCTGGACCTGCCCCGCTCTTTTTGAGGAGGAGCACGCCCAGACGACATCCATGCCCATTTCGACCCATTGCCGTACCCGGTCCAGCAGAGCCCGTTTTTGCTCCCATTGCTGCTCGAAGGAGTTGGGAATCGATCGGATGTCCAGATTATCTTCACACTGGAATTGATAGAGGGGCATCTCTCGCGAAGGATCTTCGAACAGAAGGGACACCATGCTTATGGATTGGAATCCGGCAGTCTTGGCTCGAATCGAGTCATAAGAGACGTAGGGCAGGAATGCACCCATCTGTTCGAACTTCTCATTACACTCCGTATACGCTCTTCGGGCTTCATCCTGTATCCGACCAGGATCGAGTTCCAGCAACAACGACCCCTTGGGGAGGTAGTCCGTCGGATTCTCGGTAGTTTCATAGAAAAGCGGTAATGTGGCCTGAGCCCCGGAAAAGAGCATGCCTGCGTCCAGATGTTCCTGCAGCCGGAAGGCCGTGTCCGGGCCCGTCGCCAGGTGCAAACGCTCCTTTGCCCTGTGCAGGGTCTCGGGCGTGTTGAACACTTCGGTCACCGGAACAACGATCCATTCTTCCAGTTGATCGAACGATCTTTGGTTCAACACATTGAAAGAACGAATCGAGTCCACGAAATCTCCGTAAAACTCGAGTCGGATAGGGTGCTCCGCCAGAGGCGGATAAAAGTCCAGAATGCCCCCCCGGACGGAAAAATCGCCTCGCTGTTCCACAAGCTGAGTCCGGTAATACCCACCCTGGACAAGGCGATTCACCAGTTGATCCCGGTCCGCTTCCTCACCGGCTACCACGTATTCGAGCTGGCGGTTGAACGTGTCCCTCGGCAGTGTCTTCTGCATCAGTCCCAATGGGGTCGTCACTACTACCGTGGGCGGCTCGTCGGAAAGCAGTGCATACAGAGCTTCAACTCGGCGAGAGGCAACTTCGATGGGTGGAGAGACTTCTTGAAAAGGCAACACTTCGTACGGGGGGAGAAGAAAAACACGGCGCTTTTCGTTGCGTTCCTCGGATGGGATTTCAAGAAAAAAGCGGAGATCGGAAGCCAGCTTTTCCGCTTCATCCAGGTTGGGGCAGACGACCAGAACCGGCTTCTTCAATCTTGTCGCTACGATGGACGCAAAACAGGCTTGAGCCGAGGCGGGCAGCCCGGATACGGTGAGCGAAGGTTCGCCCCGTTTCAGGGCCTGGAAAACGTTACCAAACCCAATGTTGTCCTCATGGAAGTTCATCGCAGATTTGGAAAGGGCAATTATACCAAAGTGATCGGCTTGTCAAACCGTGCTGATTCGCGCATCGGAATTCATTATGAGCTTTCGATGGGCTCGTAATGGTCTGTTCGTCATGATCGTCGTGCTTTTGACTCCGGCGGGCTTGCTCTTTCCTGCTTGCTTTTATCATACCCTTTTGGGCATATTGGGAGGGGAAGGATTCATTGACTTCTTAGGCTAAGCTCCCTTAAAAAACCTCATGGTAATCAAAAAGTATTTCTGGTTGATCAACATGGCTCTGATAGGCTTGCTGGCATGGGCTGCGGCAAACCTTGCGGTTACGATTGCGTCCAACGAACTCAGAAAACGGCCTCGAGGAACGATCGTCGCGGCCGAACCCTCGACCGGAGCCGTGTCCCGTACACCCGATCTTGATTATTTCGACGTCATCGCCAGGAACAACATATTCAACCCCGCCGCGAGCCCAGGGGCTTCCAAGCCCCTTTCAACTTCGGTCGAGCCTGCGGAAGAGACCACGACGCAGGAAGCGGATATCCCAAGAACGGAGCTGAAGCTCACCCTCAGCGGCACGGTGGTGGCTCAATATCCACTTTACTCTTTTGCGGTGATCCGTGACGACCAACAAGCAGGAAAGCAAAAGCTTCTGCAGATCGGCAACACGATACAGGGGGCCGAGATAAAAAGTATACTGTGGAGAAAAGTCATTCTATCGCGAAACGGACGTGAAGAAATACTCGTCATGAAGGAGCCTGAGGGCGGGAAGTCTTCGCCAACAAGCCGGCGAGTCGAAGAAAGTACGGAATCCATCGCCGTGCGCAAGGTAGATGATGAAAACTACGTTGTGGATCGGGACGAGTTTGAAAAGATGATCTCCAATGTCAATCAGTTTATGACGCAACTGCGCGTGCGCCCCTATTTCATCAATGGAAACCCCGCCGGATATATGGTCAGCGACATTCGCAAAGGAAGCGTAATCGATGAACTCGGCATCCAAAACGGCGATATTCTCAAGAGCGTCAACGGCGCACCGATTACTCGCCCGGAGCAGGCCTTCGCTGCGTACCAGCAACTCAATCAAGAGGCGGAACTCACTCTCGAGATTCAGCGCAACCTCCAAACGCATGTGCTGAACTATCAGATTAGATAAAGACCCTGCGCGGACCGACCGCGCTGGGAATTTCTATTTTCCCAATTAATCCAATTTGCCGTATCTCACAGCGTACAATGTGTAAGTTTCGGCAGGGTTCGCATTTGACTCGGAACCCCCGTTAAGATATTGTCGAACTTGTTCGGAAAAGGCGAATTGACCGACTTCTGCGAAAACGGAACGATTATGATTCGACTGCGATGGCGCGCTTTGACCACGGCTTGTGTTCTTTTTCTGCTTTGGAGTGTAGTATGGACATCTCACGTTACGGCGGAAGAGGACAAATCTGAGGGCGGTCCTCCGCTTGTGGCTATGGAATTTGATGATGTTGACATCAGGGTATTCATCAAATTCATCAGCACGCTTACTGGAAAGAATTTCGTTTTGGACAATGATGTGAAGGGGACGATAAACTTAGTATCCCCTTCGAGAGTCTCTCCGGAAGAAGCCTACCGAGTGTTCGAGTCCGTGCTGGAAGTCTACGGTTTTACCACCATACCGTCAGGCCCAATCGTGAAAATCGTGCCCTTGCGCACCGCCAAGGACCGGGGTGTGGAGACACTGGTTGCTCCCGGCATGCCTTTGGCCGGACCCCAGGACAACATGGTGACCCAGATCATTCCTTTGAAACATGCCAATGCGGACGACTTGCAGAAGGTTCTGACGCCGCTGGTATCCAAGACCAGTGTCATTGCGGCCGATTCGAAGTCCAACACCCTGATCGTTACGGACGTGCATTCAAACATCCGGCGCTTGATGGAGATTCTCCGCGAGATCGACGTATCGGGAGTTGAAAACACGACCAGTGTGATCGAACTCGAGCACGCCTCAGCCGAGGATCTTGCGGACAAATTGCGGCTGCTGATGGAAGGCGAGCGTAAGACCCGACCGGCAGGCAAACAGGGAGAGGAGGAGGTATTCAAGGTTCTGGCCGTTGATCGGATCAACGCCCTGGTAGTGTTTGCCAACAAGGATGATACCGAGGAGATCAAAAGACTGGTGGCCCGTCTGGATCGGCCTACTCCGTCCGGTAAAGACAACATTCACGTCCTATATCTGAAGAACGCGGTGGCCGAGGACATCGCCAACGTGTTGACGCAATTTCGCGATCAGGCAAAAACCGCGGGTGCAGGCCAGGCGACCGGAGATCGCCCAAAGGCTCCCACGATTTCCGCCGACGTAGTGATCAGCCCGGATAAGGCGACCAACTCTCTTGTGATCCGTTCATCTCCCCAGGAATTTAAAGAACTTACCAGGATTATCGAAAAGCTGGATATACAGAGGGCGATGGTCTACGTGGAAGGTCTTGTCATGGAAGTGAATACGGACAAGGCGCTGCGTTTGGGAGTCGAATGGCATGCGGGCAACGACTTCGATAACCAGTCGGCCTTCTGGTTTGGCGGCAACACGGCAGGATCGGCGGGCGCGCTGGGAACTATTTTCAGCGGGCTGCAGAGCAGCACGCCGGTGTTTGCTCTTCCGGGGGGGCTGGCGCTCGGGGTGATCGGCCGGCAGCTCACCTACGGGGGGATTAGCTTTCCCTCTTACTCGGCGCTGATCAACGCAATTAAATCAGATACGGATTTCAACATATTGTCCACGCCGCAGATCTTGACCACGGACAATGAAGAAGCCGAAGTGCGCGTTGCCCAGAACATTCCCTATCAAACTCGGCTGGATCAGGGTACCGAAGTGACCTCGAGGGCCATCAGCACCTTCGAGTACAAGGACGTAGGTGTCAATCTCAAGGTGACCCCCCAGATCAACCAGGATCGGTTCGTCCGCATGCAGATCGAGCAGGAAGTTCGCAGCGTGGTTAGGGATTCGACTGTTGACTCGGCGGGCAATGTGATCCTGGCTCCGGTCACCAACGTCCGATCCGCCAAGACGACGGTTATCGTCAAAGACGGAGAGACCGTTGTGCTCGGGGGATTGATTCAGGACACCGAGCGAGGCGACGAAACGCGGGTCCCATGCCTCGGAAGCATCCCGGTCATCGGGTGGGCGTTTAAAACCACTTCGCAGAGACGTGAAAAGATCAATCTTCTGGTATTCCTTACACCGCACATCATAGAGAACACGGAGGAGGCCCGCGCCGTCTACCAGCAAAAGGAGCGGGAGATCAAAGACAGCCTGATTCGCCAGAAGGCCCTTCAAGGTCCAGGTGCCAAGCTGCTCAACGACGAGAAACCGCGTGGAGCCCTTCCTGAAACGCCGGACTCTTCAGAATCGGGGAATACGGAAACTCCTTCGGGGACTCCGGAGTAACAGAAAGCCCAATGGCTAGAAAAAACGCCAAAAACAACACTTCCGATCATCAACAAGCGACCTCCGACATGACTCCTTCCACGTTTCTCAGCCCGGTCCTTCGAAACCGACTGCTCCATTCGGCGGGTATCGATGAAGAAAAGCTCGATCAAATGCTGCAAGGCGAAGGGAGCTTGGTCGAGCAGCTGGTGAGTCGGCGTATGGTGGATGAAGAGGAGCTGTTGCGGCTCATTTCCGATACGTTGGGGTACCCCTATCGCCCCGAGTTGGAAACAACCCTGGACCGATCCCATGTCGCCGACATTTCACTGGGCTATCTCAAACGAAACCTCCTGGCTCCCCTCTCCATACATGACGGAGTCCTGAGCGTAGCCACGTCGGATCCGGGTAATGTATTGTCTGTGGATGATCTGGCCCACAATCTGGGATGTAACCGGGTTGAAGTACAGCTCGGTCCCCGCCGTGAGGTCCTGAAGGTCATTCATGGATTGATGCACCAGGATGAAGAATCCACCCGCCAGTTCGTGGAAGATCTGGACGACAGGACGGAAGGCGCCAAGATACTGGAAGAACTCGGACAGGTGGAGGACCTGCTGGATTCTACCAGTGAAGCCCCAGTGATCCGCTTGGTGAACATGCTTTTCACCGAAGCAGTGAAACGTCGCGCCAGTGATATACACATCGAGCCGTACCAGAACGACTTCAAGGTTCGCTATCGTGTGGACGGTATGCTCTATGAATCGTTGGAACTTCCCCGCCGTCTTCACTCGTCGGTCATCAGCCGACTAAAAGTTCTTGCGGACTTGAACATAGCCGAAAAACGGTTGCCCCAGGACGGACGTATCCAAATCAGAATGGGGGACCGGGAAATCGATATACGGGTTTCCGTTATTCCGACCCTGTTCGGCGAGCGAGCCGTTCTTCGGTTGCTGGACAAAAAAGGCGCGGTTCTCAGGCTGGCGGAACTCGGGTTTTCTCCGGAAGCCTACGATACGTTCGAACGACTGATCCGAAAAGCGCATGGGATCATTCTGGTAACCGGTCCCACCGGGAGCGGCAAGACCACCACACTCTACGCCGCACTCAGTCGGATCAACACCAGGGAAAAGAACATTATTACGGTGGAAGATCCCATCGAGTATCAGTTGCCCGGCATAGGGCAGATTCAGGTGGTTCCGAAAATCGGATTAACTTTTGGCGCAGGTCTCAGGTCCATATTGAGGCATGACCCGGACGTCATCATGATCGGCGAGATCAGGGATTTCGAAACCGCCGAGATCGCCATCCAGGCATCCCTCACCGGGCATCTGGTTTTCAGCACGCTTCATACGAACGATTCGGCGAGCGCCATGACCCGCCTGTGCGACATGGGAATCGAACCGTTTCTGATTACATCGTCCGTGGTGGGTGTTATGGCCCAGCGGCTGGTGCGAAACATTTGTCCTCACTGCAAATCGACCGATCAACCGACACCGGAACTTAGGCGGGAACTCGGATTGAGCGATTCGAAGGGCGGAAACCTGGAAGTGTACAGAGGAAAGGGGTGCGAGGGGTGTTTCAACACGGGGTACTACGGACGGACCTGCATCAACGAAATTCTAGTCCTCGACGACTCTCTGCGCCGTCTGGTTCTTCGGGGAAGCGACGCTACGGAGATCAAGCAGCAGGCGGTTTCCAACGGCATGATCACCTTGCGACAGGACGGTATTCGGAAAGTGCTGCGGGGGGTCACGACGGTTGAAGAGGTTTTACGGGTAACCCAGGACTAGATGCATGGCCCCTGTCTACGAGTATGTATCCCTGAACGAAGTCGGCAAAAGGGTCAAAGGTATACTTGACGCGGAAAGTCCGAGCGCCGTTCGGCAAAAATTGAGGGCTCGGGGTCTCCGAATCTTAGAAGTGATGGAGGTGGCTGAGAAGCGCTCTTCCGGGTGGAGGTTCGAGACGCTGTGGCCCCGAATGAGTTCGAGGGACGTTGGTTTGCTCCTCCGGCGTTTTGCTACCCTTTTAGACTCCGGCCTTCCCCTGGTGGAGTGCATTGAAGCATTACTCGAACAGACGGGCAAACCGGTAACGCAGAAGGTGCTCGGAAATCTTCGGGAGCGGGTGCTCGAGGGGGAACCGTTGTGGCAAGCCATGGCGCGGCACCCGAGGATCTTCACGGAGCTGCAGGTGAACATGATCCGAGCCGGTGAGTCCAGCGGGAGCCTGGACATTGTCCTTCTGCGTCTTGCGGATCTGATGGAAGCACGGTTGGATTTGCAGAATAGGGTCCGGGCCGCGCTGGCGTACCCCTCGTTCATGCTTGTGGTCGGCACGGGAGTACTTTTCTTCCTGATCTCGTTTGTCATTCCACAGATCACCAGCCTGTTTAGAGAAACGGGGCAACAGCTTCCATGGCCCACTACCTTTCTGATTCACGTCAGCTCGTGGATGCAGCGATTCTGGTGGGTCGGTATGGCGGTAGTCGTGGCGGGTCTGGTGCTCTGGAAACGGTTTGTGCGTACGCACAGAGGCAAACGCTTCAAGGCACGCCTGCTCCTCCGGCTTCCGGTGGCCAGGACCTTTATCACGCGGCTGGTGGTCGCGCGTTTTGCCCGCACCCTGGGGGCGTTGCTTTCGGCAGGCATGCCGCTTTTGACTGCCCTTGGTACGTCGAGAACCGTGTTGGGAAACGCCGTATTCTCGGATGCGGTCGAGGAGGTGGAAAAAGAGGTGGGGGAAGGGAAGTCCCTGAACGAAACCTTGAAGGCCGTCGGCGTTTTTCCGGCGATGGCCGTCCACATGGTGCATTCCGGTGAAAAGAGCGGAAAGCTGGAAGACATGCTGATCAAAGTGGCCGATACCTACGAGAAGGAGGTATCGACGAGCCTGACCATTATCATGTCGCTGCTGGAGCCGGTGATGATCCTGGGAATGGCGATGGCGGTGGGCTTTATCGTGGTGGCGGTTCTGCTGCCTATCTTCGAAATGACCCAGGGGATCCGGTAGGTGGACGGAGGCTGTGGAGAGGGAGCGTCCTTCGGTTGGTTTCGTAATCACGGCAGGACCCCCGTGGCTTTGGATTGGGCAACATTAGGAACACCGCGCGGCCGCGCTCGGTTTTTGCCGGACGATGTCAGGCTGACCGTCCGACGATGACGACCCGCACCGGGCAAGGCCCATGAATTTGACCGTTCGATCATGGACAGGGCCGTTGCCCATGGGTAACCGCATCCATGTATGTTGCTCAAGACGGATCGGAGTACTTAAATGTATAGGTTCACGAAAAAGAGCAGGACTCAATCTGGATTCACCCTTATCGAGTTGCTGGTGGTGGTTATCATCCTGGGTGTGCTGGCCGGCCTGATCATACCGCGTATCATGGGCAGGCCGGAGGAGGCCCGGAGAACCAAAGCCAGGCTCCAGATCGAAAGCCTGGAAAACGCTCTCAAACTGTTCTATCTGGACAACGGATTCTACCCTCAAACGGAACAGGGCTTGGAAGCGCTGATAAAGAACCCTGAGACGGGCCGGCGAATCGCCAAGTGGCGGGAAGGAGGCTACCTCGAGAAGGGAGTCGTACCGAAAGACCCCTGGGGTGGCGAATTCCGATATTTGAGTCCCGGAGTCCACAACACCGACTATGACCTGTGGTCCACCGGGCCGGACGGCGAAAACGGCGGCGAAGACAGAGATAAAGACGTCACAAACTGGGATGAAGAGAGCTAGACCTCAAAGCGGTTTCTCGTTTTTGGAACTGGCGCTGGTAGTCTTCATACTCTCCTTGATGGCCGTGGTGAGCCTTCCCAGGCTGGGAGACTTTCTTTGGTCCGGTCGAATGGACGCAGCCATCAAGGACATTACCCGCACGCTCACTTACGCACGGAGTTCAGCCGCAACCTCCGCCGGTGTTCTCTATCTGCACATGGATATGGCCGAACGAACATATTGGGTGAGTCGGGACCCTTCGAAAGAAAGTAAGCCCGAGCGCCGAGAAGATCTGGCGGAACTGCATCGTCTGCCGGATTCGATTCGCTTCCGGGACGTGATCACAGCCGGGAGGGGCCGCGTGACGGAAGGCCGGACTACCATACGATTCGCGGCCAACGGCGCCGTCGAGACGGCGGACATACATCTGACGGAGTCGACAGACCGGGATTACACCATATCGGTTCGGCCGCTGACGGGAAACGTTAAAGTAGAGGACAGCTACGTTGTTCAAAAAGACCTCGGGTAGTCGGGGTTTTACCCTTTTGGAAGTGATGGTCGCCCTGGCGGTGCTTGCCATTGCACTGACGGCCGTTGTCAAGAATCAGGGAGACGCTGCGGACGCCCTCGGCGAGGCTCGGCTTCGCCTTAGAGCCGCCTGGTTGGCTCAGGACAAAATGGCGGAACTGCAGACCTCGGGCATCGAGAGCGAGGCTCTGCCTGAAGGGGAGTTCGAGAAGGAAGACGCAGGCTTTCGATGGAAAGCGTTCGTATCGGTTCCCCCGGGTTTCCCAATGGTGGAAAAGGTGGCGGTGCGGGTATTTTGGGGCCTCGAGGATTCGGAACGTTACGTCGAATTGGTGGGATTCCACTAGTATCCGGATGGAACAAACCGCATATACATCAGACGCGCGCTGCGGCCGCTCGGCAGGGAAAGGAAAGAGCACGGGGCAGGGCCTTGCATGCCAGGCCGAACCGAATACGACCCAAACGCGTTCCAAGCGTTTGATGCGGCTCCGCCTTGCCGGGAGGCGGTTTTCCGCAGACGGCCTGACCTTGCTCGAGGTACTGGTGGCCCTGGCCATACTGTCTATCGTGCTCAGCATAACCTATGCTACATTTTCCGCGACCACCGGACATATCGGTGCGGCTCGGCGAAGCTCGGACGCTTTTCAGACGGCGCGAATCATCATGGAGAGGGTTTGCATGGATCTGTCTTCCGCGGTGGTATGCAAAACAGATTGCAAAGACGCCCTTGAAAAGAAAGTGGTGAGACCTTTTGTCTGTTCGGGGCGGGTAGGGGAAAAGCAGTCCTTTTCCTCTCTCTCGTTCTCCTCGACATCCCATCTCGCTCTCACCGGTGAAACCGAAGGATTGGACCTCACCCGAATTGAATACCGCATCGAGGAAGAAGACGGGGCGATGGGATTGACGCTGCTGAGGAAGGACGACCCGTTTCCGGGAACGTTTCGCGACGACGAGAATCGGTTTATGGTGGTCGGAGAACGATTGGGGCGAATGGAACTCGTGTTTTTTGACTCGGAGGGCCGGGAGCATCTGTCATGGGATTCGACGGACGCGTCCTTCGAGGGCGTTCTCCCCACAAGGGTGGAATTGAAGTTTACCGTTTTGGACAGTGATGAAAACGAGCATTCGTTCACATCGGGATGGACTTTGCCGCCTTCGTCCTCCTGATTTATCCGGCGAGCGAGGCGTCGCACTGGTCATCGTGCTTCTGATCGTGGCCATTCTGGTGTCTCTGGTAACTCATTTTACCTATGGAGCCCGAGTGGAACTGGCCCTTGCGGGCCAGACCCTGGACCTGATGAATGCGGACCACCTCTTGCTGAGCGGATACCAACTGGGGGTTCAGGTGCTCCAGCGGGATTCCAATGAATATGACGCCTCCACGGAACTGTGGGGAAGGACCGATCTGCTGGCGGCGGGGGTTTCCATGTTATCCGAAACCGGAACCGTTTTGGGCGAAATTACGGATGAAGACGCGAAGATCAATCTGAATATGCTGGTGGATGATCTCGGGAAGATACAGGAATACGAAGAGGAACAGTTGAGGCGTTTGTTTGACATATTGGAGTTGGATCAGGCCCCGGTCGAGACCCTGTTCGATTGGCTGGACGGGGATGACCTGGTCCGGCCCGGAGGCGCCGAGTCCCTGTATTATAATCGCGAAAAACCCCCGTATGCCTGCGCAAACGGTCCCCTGGAGACGCTGAACCAGCTTAGGCTGGTCAAAGGATGGACGCACGAACTCCTCTTCGGCACGGATCAGAAAAAAGGACTGATGCCTTTTCTCACGCTTCACAACGATGGAAGAATCAACATCAATACGGCGTCCGCCGAAGTATTACGAAGCTTGGACGACGCCATCGATGGAGCCTTGGCCCTGGAAATCGTCTCCTTTCGCGAATCGGAACCATTCAAAACAAAGCGGGACCTGAAAAACGTTCCCGGGATGACCGATCAGCTGTACGCCCGGATTCTGAGCAGGATTACAGTGCAAAGCAATCATTTCTCGATAAGAATCAGGGCCGGCCAGGGAACCGCAAACGTGAACCTGTCCGCAGTGGTCAAACGTTCGGGAGGTCTAGTGGCGCCCGTCTACTGGAGACTCGGATCATGAAGTCTCTTTTCGGTCCATCGGAAATCGCAGGTATTGAATTGACCCGGAAAGAGGTTCGAGCCGTGACGTTGTCCGTGACGGTTCGAGGCTTCCAGGTTACCGGATTGTATCGTATACCCTTCGACTCGGATGCATCGGTGGCGTTCCCGGACCGTGTCGCATCAGCCCTCGAAGTTCTGAGTCGTTCGTGGGCTTCGGCTCCGGAATGGATTGCAAGCGCTCTCGACGGCCATCAGGTGGTGGCGCGGAGATTATCCATTCCGAATGTAAAGCTGGAAGCAGGAAGCCCACTGATCAAGTTCGAAATGGAACCCCATCTCTCCTTCGAGGTTGAAGACGCCCTTGTGACGTTTCTGCCGAGAGAACTCAAGGGTGCGAGGAAAGAAGTGGTAGCCTTTGCAGCTCGAAAACATGAACTGAAGGCGCATCTGGAACTACTCGCCAAGGCGTCCATGGAGCCGAGATGTGTTGGAGCGGGCAACCTTGGGGCTTATCTGTGTTATCGTGTCTGCGGCAGCGTCCCGGAGGATGACGCAGACAAAACAATCGCACTGATGAACCTTGACGGGGGGGAAATGCATCTCACCGTCTTTGACGGTCGGGGCCCTCTTCTCGTTCGTTCCGTTGATTTGGGAATCTCCGACGAACGACCGGATGCCGAGGAGAGGGATCTGAATCCCGAGGACACTCCGCCGGAGGGGCGCTCCGTGTCTAAGTCGTTCGGCGATCCACACAGGATGGCCCGGGAAATCACCCGTGAATTGGAATTGAGTTGCTTCCAGTTGAAGCTCAGACCCAATGAAGTGATCCTCACCGGCCAGGGAAGCGCACGATCGGGACTGCAGGAGGCTCTGTCGGCGAGTCTGGACGTGCCCTGCCGGGTCTGGGATCCATTGGAAGCCCTCCCGAGTCGTCTAGATCCCCAAGGGGCTCGAGATGGCTTAGCCTTCGCGTCCGTGCTGGGTATTACGCTCTCCGCTTTGGGGCCGGAAGGAAAGCGGCCGGATTTTCTTGTGGAGGAGTTTACGTTCAAAAGGCCTTTGGCTCAGATCCGGGGTAAACTGATCTACCTGGCCTCCGTGGCCGCCCTGATCTTAATCGTCACGGCGACGGGGTTTTTTTATCGATTGCAGGACCGGGAGCAGGAACTGAGATCCATTAAACAGGACATTCGCCGAGTGTACACGGACACGTTTCCGGACTCAAAAGTCATCGTGAACGAGTTGGAGCAAATGCGAACCGCGATTCAGTCCACCCGTGAGTCCTTGAGCACATTGGGGTTTCGCAAAGGGCGGGTACGCACCCTGGACCTTTTGGCGGCATTGAGTGAAAGGATTCCCAAAGATTCCGGCGTCCGGATGATTGACCTCGTCGTCGATCCTGAAATGGTACGCCTTTCCGGGGAAGCGGGTACGTTTGAAGCGGTGGACGCGCTGAAGGATCGTTTATCGGGTGTTCCCGGAGCTGCGGAGGTGAAAGTGGAAGAGGCCAACCTGAGCAGCTTCGAAAAGAAGATCGAATTCAGCATCAGTATCCATCGTCAACGATAGTGGAGGTCGGGTTGCGAATCGGCCGACGGGAAAAAATCTGGATTGGCGTCGGATGCGCCGTGGTGGTGGTCATGCTGGCCTATGGTGGCGTCATCTATCCGACTTTTCAGCGGATGGAACAAGCGGACCGAACGATTAAGAGCCAGAAAGTTTCACTGGAACAGATTCGGACGTTACGTGAGGAATGGCTTCAGATCCAGGCGGATCGAGACGTTATGCGTGGACAGCTCGAGAATCGGGGGGCGGAGTTCTCGATGTTCCGCTATCTCGAGGGCATCGCCCGTCAGGCCGGCGTCGAGTCCCAGATTCAGTATATGAGACCTTTGCCCTCGAACGACCCGACTTCGGATGGCGGACTCGTGCGCAAGGGGCTCGAGGTAAGGCTCGCCGGAGTTGGCCTGGACTCGCTTGTGCGATACCTGTACCTGATCGAGTACTCGGATAAACTGCTATCCGTCGAATCCATTCATGCAAAAGCCGTGTACACCAGTCCCGATCTCATCAATGTTACTTTTCGGGTGTTCACCCTGGAGAAGGCCTGATCGAGCACCATGAAACGGAAAAAGTGGTTATTAATAACCGTGACGGGATTGTTTGGTCTGGCTTTCTTTGCCTGGTGCGTCTACCTGCAATTCCCCTATGATGAATTGGCTCGCAATCTGCTGGCAAAACAGAAGCGCGGCTCTTCCATCGAGGTCCGGATCGGGAGTGCAAAAGCATCTCTGTTTCCTATAAACTTTTCCCTCTCCAACGTCGAACTGAGCGCCCCGCAGTCGGGTATAGTATGTTCCCTGGCGTCTTTCCCCCATCTTTCATTGAACGTCGGGATCCCCGGACTGATTTTCGGATCCGTGCGAACACGCTACCGGACGAACGCGTACGGAGGGGTGGTTCAAGGCAGCGTGGAAATGAACCGGAGTCGGCGATTTCAATTGTTCACATCCATCGAGCAAATGGATCTTTCGTTGTGGGAGCCCGACCCGGCATGCGCTTTGTTAAAGATCACCGGGATTTTGCAGGGGGACATCTCCTATGCATGCAACGTGGATAGGCCCAACGAGGCTTCCGGTAAGGCTGAATTTTCTTTGGCATCCGGGGGCGTCGAAGGATTGAAACGGTTTTTGTTGTCTATCGACAAGATCACGGTAGAGCATATGCACGCGCGTGCAGAGTTGGAAAAGGGCCGATTGAGGTTGCAGGAATTCAGGCTGGAAGCTAAAGAGCTCTCGGCGTCCATAACCGGAGACATCGTTCCGGCGCCGCGGATAGGCGACAGCCGACTCAATTTGACCGTTGAGGCCGCCATCGACCCGGTCGTCCGCGAACAACAGCACATCCCTTTCGACCGCCTGAACCTGAAACTGAAAGGAACGCCCTTGAGGCCGCAGGTGCGTTTTATCAAGTGATACGGCCGTTGTCGCGGTCCGAGCACGTGAGTCTCTCTCCTTTCACCTCGACTCCGGAAAGATCCCGCTTCGAGAATGGCCCGATTCAGAAAGGGACGGACAACATGAGCCCGATCCATCGCCTCTCCCGTAACGGCAGCTCCGGGCCGATTTCCGATTCCTGCCAGACGTTCCGGACGAATTCGTGTTGGTTTCTTGCGTTGATTTTGTGGGCGTGGTTGACGGCGTTGTAGATATTTCCGCCGTAAAAGCCAAGTCCGATCAATGTCATGAATCCGCCGATCACATGCAGGTCGTTGTCAAAGGCCTCCTAGGCCGAAAAAGCGAATAGGCCGTTCAGGAGAAAAGCGAGACCGGCGTCCTTATACTGCTCGCAGTAAACCTGACCCAGGCCGGGTACAAGTCCCGAAAGCACTCCGGACGCCACGGGCGATTTCATCGGCAACTCCTCCGCGTCGGCCAGGTTCTGCACAATCCGTTCAGCCGCTTCCTGAAAAGCGCCTTCCCGCGCCAGCTTCTCGAATTGGTCACGGCTCTCTTTCCACGAACTCATGTTCATGTAAAGCCAGGCCAGATCCAACCGAGCCGTTGTCGTGAGATCTTCGAAGCCGCCCTGTTGCAGCATTCTGGAGTAGATCGTAGCCGCGACGTCGTTGTCTCCCAACAGAGCATAGCATCTTGCAGCCATGATGGCGGCTTCATAGCCGATGCGGGACCTTGGAAAGTCCACCGCAAGTGCGTGGAATTCCGTTAGGGCCCGCCGGTAGTCCCCTTTCCAAAAGAGGCAGCGCGCCTTACCTCTTCGAGCCTCCCACACTCTTGCATCTTCTGGAAAACGCGTCAGAAAACGTTCGTACTCGAGCAGGGCGAGGTCATAGTCGTCTTTTTCATACAGATGGTCGGCGAAAGAGAGCACTTCCTCCGGCGAATAGGAGGGATCCGAGCGGGCGGGGGCAGGAACCTGCAGAACCAGGCATAAAGATACCAGGATAAGCCCACATCGGCGAAAGCGGATACTGCTCAATTTCATGAGAGGCGCTCCTGTTTTCGGTGCACGTTCATAGACACCATGGGAGGGACTAGGGCAGCAGAGCTTCGGCGATCGATTCGGCCTCTGCCGGGGTGATTCGATCTTCGCGCTCGTTCCACCAGAAATCGTTGTACCGTACCGGATCGTAGATACACTGGACCTGACCGTTGCGGGAGATGGGAATCCCCTGGTCCATTTCGCCGGCTTCGTGAATCAATCGATCGATCGCCATAAACCAGCCCAGTACGGCCCCATGTCTCCGCATCGCCTCCATGGCGTAGGAGGAACAACTGGGGCACATGGGGCATTTGTGGATCATAAAAGGAGACAACGCGTCACGATAGAAGTGAACGACCGGAATCAGGGTAACCGAAGCCACCCAGCCGGATTTCCCGGCTTCCTCGCCCGCGTCGGCCCGAATCCACGGGCAAAGACAAACAAAGGCAACCACGAAAGCAACGGTGCGTCGTTGCATCCTCATACCCCGATTTTGCGTTCAATGGAGCTTGAATGGAAACGCCCGCTACAATACTCGGCGCCTGCGCACGGATGTGGCGGCCGCCATCATCACGGCTGAGGGTGACCGTGCGTTACCGGAATGACGGAGAAAACGTATCGTTTTCGAAGCCTGCGCCATGAATGAACCCACGGCAGGCGTTTCCGGTGTCAGGTGAAACGATGATGAAGGTATTTCTACATGATTGTGCTCCCCGCGTCAAACGAGCAGGCGATGTGTTTTTTTCGAAACAATCAGTTTGCCGGGGCGCCGCGGTGAGTTATGAAGGGAACAGCGTGTTATGTCAGTATTGACATAACACGCTGATTTTATTATAAAAATTTGCTTTCCCGCCGGGCGGCTGCTATAATGACCCCCACACCATAGCAGAAAAGGGGAAAGCGATGACGCAAATCCTAAGGATTAACATGCAAAACCTATCAGCCAAGATGGAACCCGTCCCGGACGATTTCAAACTGTTGGGTGGGAGAGGCTTCACTTCCATGTTCTTATCCAAGGAAGTGGACCCTCTTTGCGACCCGCTCGGTGCGAACAACAAACTCGTGTTCGCTCCGGGTCTATTGGGCGCTACTTCGGCGCCGACGTCGGGACGGCTGTCCTTTGGAGGTAAGAGCCCGCTGACCGGTGGTATCAAGGAATCCAACGCGGGGGGACAGGCCGGTCAATATCTGGCCCGCCTGGGCATTCAAGCCGTGGTCGTTGATGGGGCCGCCAAGCCCGGCAAATGGTATACCGTCGTCATCAAAAAGGACGGAGTCAAAATCGAAGACGCGAGCCGGCTTGCGGGAAAGAACAACTACGAAGCCGTGGAGAAATTACAGGAAGCCTATGGCGACAAGACCGCGGTGATCAGCATTGGAAAAGCCGGCGAAATGCTGCTCTCGGCAGCGAGCATTGCGGTGACCGATCAGGAAAACAGGCCCACCCGCCATGCGGGACGCGGCGGATTGGGCGCTGTAATGGGTTCGAAGGGCATCAAGGCTTTCGTCGTGGACCCGGCAGGCGCGAATCAAGCGCCTTTGGTCGATGCTGAAGCATTCAAAACCGCGCAACGCAACTTCCTGGAATCGCTTAAAAAGCATCCTGTTACCAGCGAAGGCCTCCCCACTTATGGCACCAATGTTCTCACCAACGTGCTGA
>JACQYL010000054.1 GCA_016208165.1 Deltaproteobacteria bacterium | reverse complement strand
TCTGAAAGGCCGTACGAATCTCGCTGAGGGCGAAGGCTGGAACGATCATGAGTGTGGAGACCTCGGAAATATTTTTTGGACGGTCTTTCTGAGCCATACTGACGAACAGGGCCAAATCCTTCTCTCGGGTTTGAGCCAGCATGAACTTGCGGATCGGCTCCTGGGCCCGGTTCAGAGCCTCCGTTTGGTTGATCTCCTCGTTCAGATAGGGCTGCAGCGCTTTCTGGTTGATCTCACTCAGCACCGGCGACATGATGAAAAAGCTCAAGAAAAGCGCCAGACCGATCATGATCTGGTTCGGCGGCATCTGTTGCGTTCCCATGGCTTGGCGCAGGAATGAAAACACGACAATGATGCGGGTAAAACTGGTGAACAACACCAGAATCGCCGGCGCCAGAGTCAGCACCGTAAGCGCAAGCATGATCTGCAACACGGACGATATCTGTTCAGGTCCGTCCGCGTCGCCGAACCCGATCTGGATAGAAGGGAGCTTGAGCTGGGCCTCGGCCTCGCCGCCGCCCATGGTTTGACCTATTACAAGCACCGAAAGCACTAGAAGGCAGATGAGATTGCGTGTGCTAAACGTTTTCATGCTTTTCGATCCCCTCGCCTCTATTCACGAAGGCCGCGAGCATGCGAGGAAAAATCCCCTGATGAGGCCCGCCTTGTCCAGCCGGCATTGAACTTCCCTCCGGAGCGGAGGATTCCGTTTTCGCCAGAAGATTGATACGATCCGACGTTACACCCAACACCATGCGCTGCCCGTCCGCCTCCACCACCACGATGCTTTTCCTGGAACCCAGGGACCGTTGAGCGAGAATCCGAATCGGCACACCCGACGCCCCCGTAGCCAATCCTTTCCATATAGTCTTCTTGGCTACAAAGAACGCCAGATACATGACACCGAGCACCAAAACCAGTGCGGTAACCATTTTGATCAGTTCGAAATAATACTCGGATCCCATTGCGTCGCTATCCTCTCCGGAGCTACTTGGGCATTTCATTCCGTTCCGACGAACTAATGATGTCGGTCAGACGCACGCCGAATTTTTCATTGACCACGACCACTTCGCCTCTGGCTACAAGACGGTCGTTAATGCGCACTTCCATGGGTTCACCAGCCAGTTTGGAAAGCTCGACAACGGAGCCTTTGGTGAGCTTGAGGAGGTCGTCGATCAGCATCTTGGTTCGCCCCAGCTCCACCGTAACCTTAAGAGGTATGTCCAGAATGAAATTCAGGCTTGGATCCAGTTCCGACCCCTGCCCGCCGGCCGTGTCCTGAAGACTCTGGAACGTTGCGTCTCGCACCCCTTCCGAATCACTCATCTCTCTCCTCCCTGAGAGCATGCGTAATCTGGACCGCCATGTTCCCCTTTACCACTCCGGGATGTCCTTTGAATTTCGGAATCCCCTCCACTCTCACTATGATCTCATCCCCACTGCCTTGAGCCAGTTGCAGGACATCTCCCACGCCCATGTGGATCAGATCACGCCCTTTCATAACATTGGAGCCCAACTCGACGATCAACTCGACCTCCGCTCCCAGGAGCTGCCTGTAGAAACGCCTGATCCACGCATGATCGACCTCGAGCTGGTCGCTCTGAAAGCCCGCATGAAGTTTATCTTTGATCGGCTCCAGAGATGAATACGGAATACACAGAGTCATGCCCCCTGAGGCAAACTCCATTTCTATATCAAAGCTCACCACAACCACCACGTCCGTGGGCGGCACGATGCCCACAAATTGCGGATTGATCTCCGACCGTACATAAGAAATGTCCAGTTCGTGAACCGGCTTCCAGGCCCTGTTCATGGCTTGCAAGCCCATATTCAGTATTTTCAGTATGATCCTGGTTTCGATGCGGGTGAATTCCCTCCCTTCGACCTTCATGCTCATGCTTCCTTTGCCGCCCAGGAAAAGATCCACGAGGGTGAATACCAGTTTGGACTCGAAGATCATGAGGGAATTCCCCCTGAGCGGCTCGAAGCGCAGGATGTGGATGCTGGTGGGCACGGGCAACGTCTTGAGAAATTCGCCGAATTTCATCATATCGGTCGATACCATACTCACATCCACAACCTTGCGCAGCGCCGTGGAAAGGATATCCCGAAATAGTCGGCAAAATCGGTCGTTAATGATTTCCAGGGTGGGCATCCGCCCGCGTATGATTCGGTCCTGACTGGTCAGGTCGTATACGACAATTCCGGACTCGTCTAGGGGTTGCTCCGCCTCGGTTTCAATTTCGCCGCCGGAAACACCCCTTAGTAAAGCATCCACCTCTTCCTGGGAAAGAATCTGGCTCATACGAAATCCTTATTGAACCACGAACTCGGTAAAATACACTCGACGTATATTGCCGGTAGTCAATAGCCGGTTCACCCGAGCTTTTATTTCCGCTTTCAGCACTTGTTTGCCGGACAAACTGGATATCTCCTCGTAGCTCTTGGAACTCAACAACGCGATTATGGTATCCTGAATCTGCGACGTCCTTTTCGTCAGCTCGTCGTTGAGTGTTTCTTGTTCCATCTCGAGTTCGATCGTCACCTTCAGATAACGCTCTCCTTCTCTCTCCTGAAGATTCACGATAAAGCTCTTTAACGGGAACAGGGGGCCAATTTCGGGGCTGGTTGCAGACCCGGAGCGCGCAGGATTCGACTGGTCTTCGCTTGAGGCCTGATTGGTCGCCGGAGCCGGAGCCGGCGGGCTGGGGGCGTTCCAAATGAAAAACCATACATAAGCGCCGCCTCCCGCCAGAATCAGAACAACGGCAATGATCAGTATCAGGCCAAGTTTGCCTTTTTTCTTTGGAGCCTCCGCTGCGGCCCCCCCGCCGTTGGTCGGTTTCTCATCAGCCATATTCAATTCCCTCACAGATCATAACTTAGTAAAATCGCTACTCGTCTGTTTTCCGCCCGAGCTTCGGGAGTATCCTCCGTGTTTACAGGACGGGAATCTCCATATCCTACCGCCGCAAACCTGTCTGGACCCAGGTCGCTTCTCTCGCGCAAGATATTCAGTACATTGACGGCCCTGGCCACGGACAGTTCCCAATTGCTCGGAAAACGCGCCGTGCGTATCGGTATGTTGTCCGTGTGCCCCTCGACAACGATTCCCAACTCCGGGTTGCGGTTCAGGAAACCCGCTATTCGATCCAATATTTTGCTCGCCTCGCCTTTAAGTTCCGCGCTTCCCATCTCGAACAGAAAAACCTGAGGCACGGAAATCGCTACTGTATCCTCGTCTCTGATTTCGAAGCTGAGTCCGGGGGTTTCTTGTTTCAAATCCTCGGCTCCGGCCATCAATTTTTTTCGCCGTATCACTTCTTCCGGCAAGGGAGGAATCTTTCGGTATTCCGTATCCGTGGTGTCCGATGTCTCTCCATCACCGATTTCCCCCGTTGTCTGGATAGGCTTCACGACCACATTTGCCGGAGTCTCTTTCTGCCGAAGCGCATCTTCACCCGGAGAAGCCTCTTGGTCTTCCTCCACTCGATACAGGTTCTCTACGACTTTCTTCCGCTTTCCGATTTTTAAAACCGGCAGGATCGGCTCGAATACCTGTGTTTCCTCTCCGGACCCGCCCCCCAAAACCCCCAGGGCGCCTCTCAACTCAGTGTACATCTTCTTGGTTTTTCCCCCTTCGAGCGACCCCATGGTCAGCAGGAGCACGAAAAAGGTCAGAAGAAGGGTCATGAGATCGTTGAACGTGGCGAGCCAGTTGCCCTTTGGAGGGGCTGGTCTTGCTTTACCCTTCGCCATAACGTCCTTTCGGAAGACTCTTCAATCGGATCTCCACTCGGCGGTTTTGGGACCGCCCTTCCGGAGTATCGTTTTCGGCTATGGGTCTGAACTCCCCGTAACCTCTGGCTTCGATACGAGAAGCGGGTATACAAAACTGGGTTTCCATGAATCGCATCACCTCCGCCGCCCTCATGGCGGACAGTTCCCAATTCGAGGGATACAATGGCGTGTGAATCGGCCGGTCGTCCGTATGCCCTTCGACCACGGCGAGAACATTGGACTTCCGGATCGAATTGGCAATGATGTCAATGAGTTTGTATGCTTCATGTTTCAAATTCGCGTTTCCCGCATCGAACAGCAGCGCATCTCTTAGGACAAACTGTACTCCCTCCTCAGACCATTTGACGGATACGAATTCCTCCAATCCCGTTTCCTTGATCTGGGCCTGCAGGTTTTCAATCGACCGCCTCATTTCCGCCCTCACCGCCAATCGGCCTTTCGACGGCTGATCCGGAGAATACAAAGTCAGTTCCTTGCCCAGTTCCGCACTTAGCCCCCCCTCAAGAAGGGCCACGGCTCCCTTGAACGATCGCGCGATTTCGATTATCTTTCCTCGTTCCTTGTTGCTGAGAGCATTCAGAAGGCAGAAGAACGACACAAGGATGATGGCCAGGCAGGTAAATACCATTTCCCAAGCCGCACCTGACTCGCTTTCGCTTTTTTTTCTTCTTGCCATCAGTTAAACGCGCTTTTCCGCTCGGCCGGCGGAACGAATGCATGAAGTTTACTTTCAACGATCCTGGGATTATCTCCCGCCTGAATCGAACGGATACCCTCACTAATGAGTTGCTTGATCAGAATCTCCTCCTGGGTGCGGGTCCTCAATTTGCCGGCGATAGGCAGACAGATCAGGTTGGACAATATAACCCCGTAAAAGGTGGTCAAGAGCGCCACGGCCATCGCCGGCCCTATTTTGCTGGGGTCGTCCATTTGCATCAGCATTTGCACCAAACCGATCAGAGTGCCTAACATGCCCATGGCCGGCGCATAGTTGCCCATGGTCGTGAAAATCTCCGCCCCAAGCCGATGGCGCTCTTCGATAAACTCGATCTCGGTTTCCAGTATGGAGGAAATAATGTCCGGCTCGAGTCCATCGATGGCCAATGTGATCCCCTTTGACATGAAGGGATCGGCGATCTTGTCCGACTGACCTTGAAGGGCCAGGATGCCCTCCCGCCTGGTAATCTGCGCAAAGTCCACCATCTGACCGATCACCGCTTCCCTGGATGGAAGCGAATGAAACAGAACATTACGAGTCACATTGAATATCCCCAGGAGATCTTTCAGGGGATAATTGATCAGTGTCGCCCCGATGGTTCCCCCGAACACGATCATCACCGAAGGGATGTCCACGAACCAGGCGAGACCGCCTCCCATGAGAATGGCGACAAAAACAAGTGTGAATGCTCCCAGAATTCCGACTACAGTTGAGATGTCCATGGGTACCCCGTAGATTTTCGCTGCATCACATTTTGAGCAAATTCCGTACCACGCAGATCGATCATACGGCAAAAGGGATTATGGAATCCTTTTCGAGGTTCGCTTCTCACCGCTTTCCGCCTACTCCACCGACTCGACTTCCGACAAACGGGTCTTCCCGAACAAAAGCACGGACCTCTTTCAGTCCTCCAAAAAGACCTTCAGCAATCAAAAGTCCCTCCCGGACCGGAGGCGCACCCCTTGTTAACGGCATCATCCCGGCGTTAGTCACAATTTTGACGCCCGGAGGAGATTTAAAGACGTGTCTTCCACTACGGTTGCTACGGACCTTCGATCTTCCAACCGCCTTGAGCGGGTCCTCAAACTATGCTATACCTAGCTTCATCAGCTCGATAAAACGACCGTCGAGAGCTATAAACACCCCTGCTCTCCGTCGTGAAGAGCAACTTCCTAGTATATGCTATCACAAAACCGTTGCTGAATCCGTTCTGTTTTCCGTCGGACCGACGCCCATTCGGTGTCTTGGTCCCGTAATAACAGGTTTAAGCCGGACACGAAAGCAAGTCTCGAATCATGGAAGACACGAATCGACTCGAGCAGAATCTCCACCTCCTTGCGAGGAGTCGGCCCCAACTGGCGGAAGAAATCCTCGGAGCCCCCGACTTGCCGGAAGGCATGCTGTTTTGGACCGATTCCGGATATCCGAATCTCCGCATATCCATTCCCGGCGGAAAGACCAAAACCCTATACCTGGGTGAAGTACCGGATTTCGAGTCCCAGCTGAAGGATACCCCTTCCCAAAAGGGGGAAGACACCGCAACGGTAATGCTCGGCTTCGGCCTGGGTTTTCTGGCGAACATGTTCGCCCGGCGCATGGATCCGAACCACCCTTTTATCATACTTGAATTCGACCTGCGTATCCTTAAGGCCGCCTTCCGCCATACCGATCTCTCCCCACTGCTCAACCATCCGAAGATTTACTGGATACGGAATAACGAAGAACTGGAAGAGACGTTCGACAAACTGCAAAACGACGTAGTGGTGCGGGTCCACGCCGCTTTTCGCTCGGTGTATATGGAATCCCAACCGGCTCTTTACCAGTCATTGCGGCAGAAAATACAAAACCTGATCTACCACGTCACCGGATCGGCAAAATTTGTCGAACTTCGAGGTCTTCTCACCACTGCGAACAGTATACGAAACCTCCCTCACAGGATCACGAATCAGGGCGCCGGCAGACTCTTCGGCCAATTCAAGGGGATTCCCGCCGTACTCATCGGAGGCGGTCCCAGCCTGGAACACAACCTGTTTCACCTGCGGGGTTATGAAGACCGGGTTCTGATCATCTGCTCCGACAGCGCGCTCAGGCTCACCCTGGCCATGGGAATCACTCCCCACTTCGTTACATGTATCGACCCTCTCGAACTTAATCTTAAGAAATTTGAAGGCGTTCCCGTTCCTCCCCATGTGTCCCTGGTATGCCCTCCGGTGGTGAATTGCGATATCCTCAATCAATTTCCGGGTCCTATCTTTTTTCATCTCAGGAGCCGCCAGGACGTGCTGTGGTCGTCTCCGGCCATCGGAGACGAGGGATACCTGAAACCGGTCACCACCGTAGCCCTCCTATCCCTGCACCTGGCTCTTTCCATGGGTTGTGACCCCATCGTTCTTATGGGTCAGGATCTCGCGTTCTCGGAGGACAAGACGCATGCGGCAGGTCAGGACACATGGTCGTACAAAAGCTTGCCTGAAGAGACCATCGTAGCGGTGCGGGACGTGTGGGGCAGGGAAGTCAAGACGGTTACCCAGTTCCTGGGCTTCGCTCAGGTCTTCGAGCTGGAGGCCTCGACGAACCGGCGGCGGTTCATCAACGCCTCGGAGAGCGGCATCTCACTCAAAGGCTACCAGCCGATGCGGCTCAAAGACGCTCTGAACTCGTTCTGCATTCGGCCCGAAAAACGGATTCAAGAGCCCTGGTGGCTAGAGCCCGCTAGGGCGTTGGACCGGTCGAACGCCCTAGCTTCCATGATCGAATCCTTGGAACGGCATAATCGGACACTTAAACGGTTGATGCAGCTTTGTAGCAAGATCAAGCCTTCGAAAGTCGGGAGCAGGTTTTCAATCAGCCCCAAGGCCGTCCAATCTCTGGACCATATCTGTCAGAACCTACCCGGTTGGGCTCCATCCCTGTTTCTGCTTGCCGGGACTTCAGCCACCTTGCTGAGATGGACCATACGGACCCCGCCCGCGGAGATGGCGAGACTATTCCGTCGAGACATGGACGCGGCGTTCACGTTTTCAGAGGTGGCCCGCAACAAAGGTCCCGAGCTGCTACGCGCACTGGATGAAGCCTTGCAGCGTCTCAGGCTCCTTGCGGCAGCCGAAACCGGTTGGGAGGGAGAATCCCGGGAGCATCTCCACAAGCTGGCGCACATGATGTGGAAACAGAAGTTGCCGGCAGTCGCCCAATCTCTGTTTCAGCAAGTTACGACATCAGAGGCCCATGAGGATACCATCTCTTCCCGACTGGAGATTTTGCTGCAAATGAATCAACAAGTGCTTGTACTCCGGGAGGATTGGCTCGAGAAGAATCGATCAACCTCCCGGAAGGCCGCGCAAATCCTGGAACGGGCTCATCTTCAGCAGGAGGCATGGAACCGGTACGTCCGGATCGTTCGGGAAAAATACGTCCCCAGAGAAGCCGATCCACGGCAGATTCTCAGCCAGGGGGCTCTTTTCTACTTCAGGGCCGGGAACGTCAAACACGCGGACGCCCTGCTTTCCGCCTATGTGTCTCGATACGGCGAGACAGGCGCCGCCCTCTGTCTGAAAGGCGAATTCCTCCTGGGCTCGGCCAAATGGGACCAGGCCCTGCCGACGTTGAGACGAGCCGCCGAACTCGAGCCGAACAACCCCAAAGCGCTGAAGCTCCTGGGCAGGGCTTGTTTGGAAACGGGTTCCATGGACAAGGCCGAATCCTGCCTGCTCAAGGCGATCGAGGCCGATCCCGACGATGTTCAGACCCACGAGACCCTAGCCGAACTCTATTTTCGTTCTCAGCGAGTCAAAGATGCGCTTGCGACTCTGGAACGAGCCTTGGAACGGTTTCCGTCCAGTTTCTTTTTGAGAGAAAAACTCGATATGGTGCGAGGTGTCAGATCTCCCGACCTCGAGCCAACCTCATCGTGATGCGCACATTGTCGGCCGCCGGCAATAAAACGGCCGGAGTTCCCTGCAGAACCCCGGCCTCGAGGGGAAGGGCGCTTCCAACTATTATCGCTTGATGTTCATGAGATCGGCCAGCATGGCATCGGCCGTACTGACGACCTTGGTGTTGGCCGTATAGGCGCGTTGAGCCGTGATGAGGCGTACGAATTCGGAAGCCATGTCCACGTTGGACAGTTCCAGCGAAAAGGAGGTTACGGTGGCGAGGCCGGTTCCTGGACGGTTGTGGATGGCCTGCCCCGACTCGCGGGAAGGCTGATAGCGTGTGTCGCCGACCTTAACCATTCCATTCAGGTTGCGAAAGAATCCCAGGACAAACTGTCCGACTTCCCGGGTCTGCCCGTTTGTGAAGGTGCCCGTTATAAAACCTTCCTGAGAAATCTCGAGCGTCTTCAACTCACCGGCCCCGTACCCGTCCTGAAGGATCTCGCTGGTAACGGAAGGAGCGGAATACTGGGTCACGTTATCGAAATTCACGTCGATGACCTGGTTCGCTATCGCGCCTGTGGATAGATGCAGCTCCACTGCGAGCCCATGGGGATCCGGGGTAACGATCAAGCCCGTGGGTCCGAACGTAAGACCAACGGGCCAACCCGTATCCGTGTAGTGATTGTATTCAACTTGCCATGCGCCGCTGCTCGGCAGGGCTCCAAAAGTGAGCGTCATATCCCCGTCCCCGTCCACCGCTACCAGAACCTGCCCCGGAGTCGGATTGCCCTCGTAGATCCGGGTGAGAGGCACGACGCCCGATCCGTCCGAAAACACCATACTGTTCAGGTCCACGTGGGGGTTGGCAAGGGTGTACGGGCCCGTACCGCTTCCCAAAACCTCGATACCGCTGGCCGAGGCCGCCGCGGAAGTGCCCGTGGCAATGCCGAATTCCGGTGGAATCGAAGGAACGGCGCTCCACTGGTTGATGCCGGTTTTGGTAAAGGTGAACGAAAGCGGGATATCCCGACCCTGAGAATCGTATACGATAACGGTGGTGCTGTAACGCCCGCTGTACGTCGCCTCGTCCGTGGCCACGTAAACCGGAGCTTCCGCGTCCAGGTTAAGACCCAATTGGGCGTCTTCAGTTGCTTGGGCCTGACCCAAGACGTTGCTCACTCTCAGGTCCACTTCCTTGGTGTAGTCGATCTGACCGTTGGCGTCCAGACCGTAACCTTCGACCCGCAAGCCGTCCGAAGAGATCAGAAATCCTTCACGGTCGATAATGAATTCGCCGTTTCGCGTGTAGTAGAGGGTTTCGCTGTTAGGATCTCGGATCACGAAAAAGCCGTCCCCTTCGATCGCCACGTCGGTCACGTTTTCCGTCCGGTTCAAGGAGCCCTGGATGAAATCCGTTTTTACGCTCCCCATGAAAACGCCTCGTCCGATTTGGATATTGGACGCCCCACCTTGGAGACTGGCGCTCAATATATCGAAGAAGGTCCCGTTACTCCTCTTGAAACCCACGGTATTCGTGTTGGCGATATTGTTGCCCAGAATACTCATGGTATACGAATTAGCGGTCAAGCCCGTGATGCCTGAATATAACGCGCCTAGCATGTCGCCCTCCTCACGCTTCCTGCTCTTTTATCCCGACGATTTCCGCCAGCGTGACGTTCTCCCCGTTTACGACCAGAAACGTGACCCCACTGTCAAAAGATATGCCCGTTACTTCGCCCTTCTGGTAGGTGCTGGCCGAAACCGAATCACCGTCAAGGTTCTTGGCCCGAACAACATACGTATACGCGCCCGGGTCAGCGGCCTCTCCCTCGTAATTCATGCCGTCCCAATGAACGGTCTGCCTGCCCGCTTCGAGATTATTCACTTCCCAGGTTCGCACGGCTTTTCCTTCTTCGTCCGTGACGGTGATGGCCACGGTGGCCGCGTCGTCCTGAAGCTCGAAGGTCAGGTCGGCGCCCGAATCACCTTCCTGCAGTTGAATCCCGTCACCCTGGTAGGTGACGTCTTTCCCGATAAGCCCTACTGCCAGCGCGCTGATCGTGGAAGCCTGAAAGTTGATCATGTCATCGACGGAGTCGTTCAGATTCTCCAGTTCTTCAACCTGCGTAAACATGGCGAGCTGAGCTGAAAAATCCTCGTTCTTCATGGGCTCCAGGGGGTTCTGATTTTGTATTTGGGCGATGAACAATTTCAGGAAATCTTCTTTCCCCATCATTTGTTGTACATCCATAGCCTCTCCCTTCATGCCCTCACATTGATCAGCCGGTCGCCGTCCGCTTGCAGCGAGTTGACCCTGGAATTGCTTCCCCCCGGATCCACCTTTCGCCCCATCTCAACGGAACCGCTTTTCTTTTTGTTTCCGAAACTCTGTTTGCTGGAATCCCTGCCTTCGGCGTTGCCCTGCTGCAGGAACACATTCGTCTCGCTCTGATTCATACCCGCCTGACTCAAGGACTGACGGAGGGTATCCATCCCGGAATCCAAAATCTCTTTGACCGCCGAAGACGCAGTCAGGAACGTAGTTTTGACATGGTCCCCTCTTACTTCCACTTCAATGTCCAGAGCGCCGAGAGAAGGCGGATTCAGGCTCAGGCGGGCCCGATGCGTCGCAGGCCAGCTAAACTTGGCCAGCATTTCTTCCACTTGGTCCTGTACCTGGCGGAGAACCTCGGCCCCGGTTATTTGGCTGCCCGAAAGAACGGATTTGACGAACCCGGTCTCACTGGTTTTGTTCACTGTGGTCTGATTTTGAAGGTCCGCTCGAATGCTCTGGCTTTCCCTTTCCACGTGGGTATCGTCTTTCAAAACCGCCGATGCGTCCGAATGCGGTTTGGCGGCGGACTGTCCTTCGTCTTCTTTTTGCGTGTCCTGCCCGCTTGTTGCAGAAAGCGGTTTCACGTTCTTTGCATCCGCTGAATCGTCCACCGTCGTACTGCCGATACCAGCCTCGACGGGCTTCGCGTCCGAAGCCTTCCACGTTTCCCCGGTCTTTACCGCCCGTTCCCCGGCGCCAACATTTTCGACGGGTTTGCTGCCCGAGAAATCAGTACGGGTAGTTTTTGCCTGGCCGGCGGCCTGCTTCCTTGTTGACAACAATTGTTCCGCCGAAGACGGTTTCTCCACGTTCTTCTGGTTGGACTCTTTCTCGACGGGGTTCTCGGATTCCGGGGCTCGAAGGCGGGTCGGTTTTTCCACGCGGTTGTCTCTTACGCTGTCTTTTGACTGTACACCCTTCTCGGAACGTATCGCTTCCGCCTTAGTTTCCGGGGCGCCGGAGACAGATGCTTCTCGGCCTGCAGCGGTTCGAGTCAACGGCTGCCGGCCGGAGCCTCGGGTTCCTTTTTCGCCTGCTTGAGATTCCGGAACAGGGTTGAAACGGGATCCCTCTTTCCCCTTGTTTGTCGACGAAACATCGCTCTTGGATTCCTTGGTAGTATCAGCATCGAACGAACTCGGTTTCTCTGCCCGTGTAGTTGCTTTTCCGGGTTGTCCCAAACGGTTCCCCGCGGCTCGGACCGTCTCCGCAGCACCTCCACCTTTAAGCATTTGGGATACAGGACCCGCTTTTCCGGCATCGTTCCCCGCGTTCGCCTGAGCCCGCAGGCCGGTTTTTCCTATCAAGTCCTCGGTAACAGTCTTTTTCGACTGGAGCTGATTCGGCTTTTCATTGCCTCCCGAAGCATTCGCTTGTTCTTTCAGCTCAGAGAGAAGCTCTTTCTTGCCGGAGGCGGATTTTAGAGGAATCGACTCGTTTTGAGAAGAAAACAGGTTGCCGGGAACGCTTGCTTTGGGTACTCCACTCAACTTTGCACCAGCCACTTGAGCGTTTTTCGTCTCGCCCGGCAACTGCAAGAAGCGTCCCTGTTGCGAAACGCTGAGCTGTTCCGGGATCGTACCGGAGGAAAGAGTCCGGCTGCTTTTTCCGCGGAACACGTTGAGACCCTTCCCGCCCGATGTCACGGAAGCCTGGAACAACCCCAGCAGTTCGGCGAATTCCCCCGACCCGCCGGCTGTTCCCTGAGGTTTCACGGCTTTTCCGCCGGACGCAGCTTTGCCGGTCAAGACCTGGGTCAATATGGCGAGTGATCCTTTAATGGCGCTTCTCCTCATGCTTTGCGTTGACAATCAACTGAGCAAGGCTCGTGCCAACAGGGTCTAAGTCCTAAAACGGTCTATATTCAAATAGTTACAGATTCGATTGTTTTTTTGAGGGAGGAAAAGTGATGGGCAGGATTTACCACCGTATCTTTTTGCAGTGAATTTTTTTCCTTTTTGGGCTGTCCGCTGAATGGCTGAGAGATCCGATTCAGAATTGAGCTTCGGATAGTCGGATCATGGGAGGCTGGAGGGAAAGGCCTCTTCATTCCTTACTCTTTGAGTTTAATCAGTTCCTTGCTGATCAACTCTCCTTTCGCCGGATCAACCTGGCCCCAAATCTTCCCGGCTTTACGGGGATTCATCAGCACCAGTATTTCCGCAGCCATCTTGGGGGAAAGCCTGGAGAGCATGGGGCCGGCTTTTTCCGCGGGGGTTTCCTCGTATACTTTCGCCAAGCGCTTAATCTTGGCCTGGTTTTCCTCTTCCTTTTCTTTGAGCGCTTTATCCACCTTTGCCTGCAACTCTTTGATCTGTTCCAGGAGGCCGCCCAGATCGCCTTTTACCTGCTCCAGACGATCCTGCTCTTCTTTTGCTTTACCGGCTGCAACTTCCGCCGCTTTCTCCCTCTCCCGGATCTGCTGGAATCGACGTTCCTGAACAGAAATCAGGAACTCATCTCTGGCAAGCCGGCGGGTCTGATCCGATTCCGTCGGTCGATCCGCTTCTTGCGCCTCCGCAACGGCCGGCGAGCCCACCCATGATCGCCACGGCTGCCGCCAGTGCCCCAGACCGATCCAGACGAGCAGGAGAACCTTTGCGCACAGGAGCCCTACTATCAATCGAACCGTCAACATTCCTTTATTCGGACGGCGGGACATTCGAAAATCTCCTCAGCGCCACTTCGTCAAGAAAAGCCGTCTCTTTTCCGGCCATTTCTTTTTGGTATCGTCCAAATTCCTTTTCGCGCAACCGTTCCATGACTTGCTCGTTCCGGCGGGCTTCGAGAAGCTCCGAGATCTTGTCCTCGAGTTCGACTTCGATGGCGGACACTGTTCCTTTCCCGTGTTGGATACGAAGGGCCAATCCATCGACGTAATGGCTGAAAAGCTTCAACTCCTCCACGGCAAACGTCTTGCGCTCCCGAAATGCTTCCACCGAAGCGCGCCGCCGATCAATCAGTGATTGCAGGGCGCCTTTGGCTTGTTCCAACCTTTTCTGGATGGAAGTCAGTTCGGCTTCAACTCGTTCGCGCACTTGCCGTCGCACATCTAGGACTCGTTGAAGCTTGAATCGAAACATTGAATCCTCTCGTTCACCTATTGCCGGACCGGAAGAAATCGTACACGTACGCGAAGCCTGTTCCCTCAACCGTAGACAGCGTCTCTACCTCTTCCTCGCCTGGGATCCGGGGACAGGATACAACTTCAGCAATCCGGAGACGGCGTCCGAAAACCCACACCGCTCTTGGATATCTTGCCGCAAGAAAGAATTTGTAGGACCTATCATCTCGATGGCCTTATCTATATCGGGATTGCTCCCTCTTGAATAGGCGCCGATATTTATCAGATCCTCAGAACGTCGATACGTGGCGACCGTACTGACCAGCATGCGTGCGCTCCGCACGTGTTCAGGGGCCACTACATCGTTCATACATCGGCTGACGCTGCCCAGAACGTCGATGCTGGGATAATGGTTTTGAGCCGCCAACTCGCGCGTTAATAAGATGTGACCGTCCAGTATGGCTCGAGCCGAATCCGAAATGGGCTCATTGAAGTCATCCGCCTCGACCAGCACCGTGTAGATCCCGGTTATGCTCCCGGCGCCTTCCTTCGAGCCCGCCCGTTCCAGGAGCTTCGGCAGTAGAGCGAACACACTCGGAGTATAGCCCTTCGTTGTCGGAGGTTCGCCTACGGATAGGCCGACTTCACGCTGGGCCATGGCGAACCGGGTCAACGAATCCATCATAAGAATGACATCTCGGCCCTGGTCGCGAAAATATTCCGAGATGGCGGTTGCCACGTAGGCCGCGCGCATTCGGATGAGTGGCGGTTGGTCCGATGTGGCGACCACGACCACCGAACGCTTGAGCCCTTCCTCTCCCAAATCTTTTTCCATAAATTCGCGAACCTCGCGTCCGCGTTCTCCGATGAGACAGATGACGCTCACGTCGGCTGAGGTATATCGGGCAATCATGCCCAGGAGAGTGCTTTTCCCCACGCCGCTTCCGGAAAAAATGCCGATACGTTGTCCCTTGCCCAGAGTAAACAGTGCATTAATCGTTCGAACACCGACGTCTATAGGCTCGGAAATCCTGGCGCGCCGTAAAGGGTTTATGGGTTCCGCATAAAGGGGATAAAAGGTCTTCGAAAAAAGAGGAGCCCCATCGTCCATGGGCATTCCTTGACCGTCCAACACTCGCCCTGTCATCTGGTTACCGACCATTACGGTGGCGGATTCTCCTGAGGCTACAATGCGGCTACCGGGTCCGACGCCTCGGATATCTCCCAGTGGCATGAGAAGGATCCGATTGTCCCGAAATCCCACGACTTCCGCTGTAAAGGGCTTTTTGTGCTCATCTTTAGGAAATACTTCGCATACGCTCCCCACGTGGGAGCCCGGACCATGTCCTTCTATTATCAATCCTACCAATCGGGTGACCTTGCCGTTAACGGTAACCGGATTTATTCGCTCCAGAGCGTCAAAATAGGCAGTCAGATCAACTCTTGCCATCCGGTTCCGTCTCCTGTCGGCGTTCCTCCAGCGCCTTTAAGATGCTTTTCTCGACATTTCCAAACTGTTCATCGAGACGCGCGTCCAAGTCGCCAAGACTGGTTTCAACAATAGCCCCGCCCCTCGGGATCGATTCGTCCGCTTGAAACGTAAGGCTCTTGATATCAGGCATCGCGGTCGTCAAATCAGCTTGTTTGGCTTTTGCCCGCTCCGCATCCGCGGGATGTAGCCGCACCAGTATGGTATCCTTCTCGGTCACCATTTTCAGAACGTGTTTGAGATTCTGGATGATCACGTCGGAATTCTGGAGAACCTCGGCATGAATGACCTTTCGCGCCACGGCCAAAGAAAGTCGAATGACTTCGGATTCCATATCCGCCAGTCCTTTTGCCGCTTCCACTCTAAAATCAGCCAACGCCTTCCCGAGACTCTTGACGGCGGAATCGAACCGTTTCTCGCCTATCTCGATTCCAGTCTTCTCTCCCTGTTTGTATCCGCTTTCGTACGCTTCTCGTTCGATCAGCGCAGCCTTCTCCTGGGCTCCCTTGACGAGAGCATCCGCTTCATTACGAGCCGTATCGAAGGCTTCAGCCCGCATCCCTCCGGCCGGCCGGGAACCTTCGATATTCCTGTTCCGCGATCCGGAGGCGGATACTGCTGAAAAGGTCAGAGATTGAAAGCCCTCGACTTTTGGCGGAGCTTTCCGTTTGGGCGCCCTCGCTCCGGCCATGTCCGGAAAATCCGCGGGGGTCACCCCTTCTCCGGCCTTCTGCACGTCCTCGGATTTCAGCACGATCTTAGACGAAGACTTCATCGCTTCCCTTTCCGGCCACGACTATCTTACCTTCGTCCTCGAGCCGTCTGGCGGCCCGGATGATCTCCTGCTGGGAAGTTTCCACGTCGGACAACCGGGTGGGCCCCATGGCTTCCATGTCTTCCTGCAGCATTTCGGAAGCGCGGGCGCTCATATTCCTCAGGAACTTTCCCTTCACCTCGTCGCTGGCGCCGCGAAGGGCAACCGCCAACGTCTTGGAATCGACCTCCCTCAGCAGTTGCTGCATGCCGCGGTCATCAATGGATGCCAGGTCGTCAAAGACGAACATGAGTTTGCGTATTTCATCCACCAGGTTGGGGTTGATCTCCTCCATGTGGGAAAGGATGTCTTTTTCGGATTGCGAATCCAGCTGATTCAAAATCTCGGCCACGGGTGCGGCACCGCCCATCTTTTTCCCGAGACCTGCCGAAATATGCAGCTCATTCGTTATGACATGAGCCACTTCGGAAAGCACGTCGGACGGGACCTGGTCCAGTTCCGCCACGCGCATGATGATCTCGTTTTTCATTTCCTGGCCCAGATGACCAAGAACTACCGCCGCTTTCTCCGGTTGCATATACGCCACGATGATGGCGATGGTCTGGGGATGTTCGCCTTTGATAAAGTCCGCCAAGATGTCGGGATCCACGTTTCGCAGAGCGTCCATGATCGTCAGTTCCATGGAGGGATCGTCCGACGACAGGTTTTCTATAATGTATTCCGCCTGTTCCTTGTCCATGGCCTGAAGAATCAGGCTTTTGGCGTATTCCAATCCTCCGGCCACAATACCGCCTTGGGATTCCGCCAAATCGAGGAACTCCTTGGCGACCCGGCTCAACGTTGCCGCTGAAACGCCCTCCATTTGGCTCATCCGGTAGGAAATGAGGTGCACTTCCCGGGGGCCCAGATTCCTCAAAACACGAGCGGCCACCTCCGGTTCGAGGCTGAGCAGGAGGATCGCGGCCTTCTCCATTCCGGACAAGCCGCCCCCTCCTTCCTTCTGATCCGGTTTTGCGTCCGTCATCATTCTTTCATCCAACTTCGCATCAGCCGAGCCATGTGCTCCGGGTCTTCCGCAGCAAGCTCGCGCACACGTTCGACAGCCGGTTTTTTCTCAGCTTCCTCCGCCTTCGACAGCTCTTTCGTCATTTCCAGTCTCACCCGATCCTCTTCCGTCAGTAACCGCTCCGCCGGCGGAGCTTTTTCAGGTCTGGCGGTCAGAATCGATTTGAGAACCGGTCTTACGACGAAGAAGATCACCACCATGGCCAACGCCAACATGATTCCATACTTCACATATGGCGCCCAGAACAGACGTCGCTCCGCCTCGACGTACATACGTTCGAAATCTTTGTCCACTTCTACTCGTTCGAATGGAAGATTAACGACTTCCACGCTGTCACCGCGAACTTCGTCGTACCCGATGGCGTTTTGTACGATCGTTTTGTACTTGGCCATTTCTTCCGGAGACCTGGGAACGTACGTTGGTTTTTCAGCTCCTGTTTGGTCCGTTTCCTTCGTATAAGCTCCGTCGACCAACACAGCCAGGCTCAACTTCTGTATGTCTCCTCCCGGTTCAAAGCTATCCTGCACGACTTTCGTAATTTCGTAGTTGATGGTCTCACCGCTCTTTCGATGCACGTTCTGCCCGACCGCACCCGACTCATTCACCTGACCTTCCACATTGGGCTTGACTCCGGGAACACCGGCAGGGCTCATCCCTCCGCCCATCGATTCTTCATTCTGTCGTTGTTCGCTTCTAACCGCGGACTGCTCCGGATCATAGATCTCTTTGGTCTGTTTCGTCTCGGTGAAGTTTACATCGGCATCCACTTGCACAACCACTTTATTCTTACCTATGGTCTGCTCGAGTATCTTTGTGACTTTCCTCTGCAGCGCGCTCTCGATCCTGGATTTTAGCTCATGCTGCGTCTGGGAAAGCATCCCGGCGCCGTCGATTTCCACGCCGCCATAGAGCGTATTTCCGGAATTGTCCACAATGGACACATTCTGAGGGGAGAGCCCCTCTATGCTTCTGGATACCAGATTCACGATTCCTTTTATCTGGCCTTGAGTAAGCACTGCGTTCTTGGCCATTGTCAAGACCACGGAGGCCGTCGCGGGCTGTTGCTCGTCCGCGAACAGGGCTCGTTCAGGGATCACCAGATGAACCCTGGCCAACCGGATCTCCTCGATGTGGCTGATCGTTTTCGCCAGCTCCCCTTCGAGGGCCCGCCGAAGATTAACTTTTTGAAGGAACTCGCTCATTCCCAGCTTGGCTTTGTCAAACAACTCGTACCCAAGACTTCCTCCGGACGGCATGCCCTCTCCCGCCAGGAAAAGCCGGGCGTCACCATACTGCTCGACAGGTACGGAAATCGCCGTCCCGTTGGCGTCGAGGCGATACGGGATCTTTTTGCTTTTCAGAGCTTCAACGATAGCATTGGCGTCCTGGGGATTCAAATCCGCGTACAGAGGCCGATAGTCGATTTTGTTTCCCCAGAGGATAATCGCGATCAATCCAGCCACCACGAGGGCCAGGATCAGAAAAAAGCTGAATTTCCTCGCGGGTGACAGGCCGTCAAAGAACTCTTTAATGACTTGCAAGAACCTCGGCAAGAAAACCTCCTCTGCGTTCCCGGCATCCGAATAGACCACCCGGAAGGACGGGATTCATCAACCCGTCGGACAAATATCTCCTACACTTGCATACGCATGACTTCACGATAGGCTTCCACGACTTTGTTCCTCACCTGCATCATGAGTTGAAAGGACAAAGTTGCTTTTTCCAGGGCGATCATCGTCTGATGAATACTCGCGTTCCCTCCCGTGCTGATCTCGGCTACGGATCGGTTGGCCTCGAATTGCAGCTTGTTGACTTTGTTGAACGCGTCTTCCACCATATCGGAAAAGGAAGGACCTCCTGTCCGGCTTTCTGACGGCGTCTTCGGTTTCGTCGTTTCCGCAAGGCCGCGTTCAATCTGTCCAACGACCGGATTGTCTATTTTCATCATATTCCCTCTCTTACCTCGTCTCAACAGCTTCCGTAATCCGGAACCTTCCGGTTATCGTCCGATCTCGAGGGCTTTCATCGCCATGTTCTTAGCCGTGTCTATGGCTGCCAGGTTGGCCTCGTACGCTCTCGACGCATCCATCATGTTCGCCATTTCGGTAACAAGCTCCACGTTGGGCATGGATACGTATCCTTCCGCATCCGCGTGAGGGTGATGAGGGTTGAATACTTTTCGGAAAGGAGCCTGACTTTTTACGACGTCGGTAACTTCGCACTGCCGGATGCTTCCGTTCATGGCATCCTGAAGTTCGTCTCCGAACGACTTCTTTACCGGAACGGCGGAGAATACCACTTCCCGCTTCTGATAAGGACCCCCCTCGGGAGTCTTGGTCGAATGAATGTTCGCCAGGTTTGACGAAATGACATTCATCCGCATTCTCTGAGCGCCCAGAGCGGAGGCGCTCAGGTCCATGGCCGTAAAAAAATCCATATTAACTCCCCGCTTCTCTGATGGTGTATTCCAGCAGCTGCATTTTTTTGGTCATGGCCTGAATCAGCACCTCGTAAAGCAACCGGTTCCTGCTCATTTGAGACAATTCCGACTCCATGTCCACCGAGTTGAGATCGTTGTTGATTGCCGTTCTCGCAGGCACAACGAGGTCGGGAGCAACGGCAACGAGGTTCCGGCCGGCCCCAAGATGACTTTCGCTCGTTCTCGACACGCTCATGGCGTTCATGTCCATAGCGGATCGGAGCTTATCCTCAAAAGTAATGTCATTTCTGCGATAGCCGGGCGTATTCACGTTGGCGAGATTGCTTGCCAAAAGATTTTGTCTCTGCAATCGAAGATCCATAGCCTTTTCCATGAGCGCCGTAATACGGGCGTCGGATATCTCCATATCACTCACCTCCTGAATACCTTTCTAGGCAATAATCATGCCCGCAACTATTCGAAGGGAGCGAACACATCCGCTGGAAGCCGCGGGGAACTTGGAATCCGAATGCTTTTGAGGCGCCTGGGGTTTCAGGGACATCCTGAACAGGGGCTAGACGTCCGAGATTTCTCCCCGCTCTCTGTATTCATTGATCTTGTTTCGGAGGGTGCGGATGCTGATACCCAGCATTTTGGCCGCATGGGTGCGATTTCCGTCTACCTTGCCCAACGTATGGAGAATCATGTTTTTCTCCACTTCACGAATGGTGTGTCCGGCGTGGAACGTCAGGGTTTCGTCCGGCTGAGAGGGTAACGGCGACGGTAGCTGAGCTTCGCCGGGCAGGAGGAGATGCTCACGATCAATGGGGTCATTCATGGAAATAAGCACGGCGCGTTCGATGGTGTTCTCCAATTCGCGCACATTACCTTTCCAATCATGGTTTTGTAACGTCTCCATGGCGCTCACAGTCAAATCCTTGACCGGTTTGCCGTCCCGTTGGCAGGCTTTTTTCACAAAATGCGAGACCAGGAAAGGAATGTCTTCCCTCCGCTCCCTCAGCGGAGGAATCCTTAAAGGGATTACGTTCAGCCGATAAAACAGGTCTTCTCTGAATCGACCTTCCTGAACATCCTTGTCGAGATCGCGATTGGTGGTAGCTACGACTCGCACATTCAATTTGATGGGGTTTTTTCCACCTAAACGGGTAATTTCGTATTCCTGGAGTACTCTTAGCAGTTTGGCTTGTAGCGTAGGCGCCATTTCACTGATCTCATCCAAGAGCAGCGTCCCGGTGTCGGCCAGCTCGAACTTTCCGACGATCAGGTGCTTCATGGTTGCGTTTCGTGTGATGATTTCAGGAGCGGAGCCGTGCTTTTCCGAAGGCTCTTTATACCCGCTTTTCTCCTGCTCGCGCTTGAGCACACCGGAGACCAGGGCCTTCATCTCATTCAGCGGGAACGGCTTTTGAACGAAATCCGAAGCGCCGCACTTCATGGCCTCCACAGCCGCTTCCACGGTGCCATGCCCGGTCATGAAGATAAAAGGGATATCTCCTCCGGCTCTCCGGACTTTTCGAAGGAAAGTCAGTCCCCCTACCACCGGCATGTCAAGGTCTGTGATAACAAGATCAAATCCATCCTTCTTTAGTAGATCGAGCGCTTCTTGGCCATCCAGGGCGGTTTTTACGTCGAAATCGAGTCTAGTGAGCACCTCGGATAGAATTTCGCACAGTTCCGGATCATCATCGACGACGAGAATACGAGCTTGCGTGGACATGGCGCCCTTTTCTTCTACAGAATCCTCTTCAAGTTCTCTTTCAACTCCGAGATCTGCCTCATGGTTCTACCCACTTGGGGCCACGGTTCAACATCCGTGAAGCTTTCGAGCAATTGAGACGACATGTTGAACCCTTTTTCGTCGCCCGCCCTTTTCTGGAGCAAAGCCAAACGATACGCAGCCCAGGCTCTGTCTTCGTTGCCAACTTTGGATTCTATCACTTCTTCATAAAAAGAACGAGCCGTCTCGAATGATTTCTGAGTGTAAAGTTCATCCGCCAGAATGAGATTGCACTGGGATAGAAACGTCGTTGTGAATTCCGTGTCCACTCCCTCGGGCAGCAGTTTTTTGGCCCTGCTCACATAGTGCACGGCGCTTGAGGGAAGGTCCGTCTGCAAGTACAGCTTTCCTAAAGTCAACGCCGCTTCCGCGGCGATCCGATCAACGGCGTCGTCCTTCGTGGGCAGTAAATCCAACAGCAAGGACGCAGCCTGTGTATACTTGAGCTCCTTCAGGAAGATTTGAGCCAGAGCCAGTTGAAATTCGTCCCGAAGTTTTCCGTTGGGATGTCGTTTCAGGTACTGTTCCAGCAGCTCTCTGAGGCCCGTGGTATTTCCCCTCAGCACATCCCACTTATAGCTGCTGGAATAAATGGTTTGCTCCAAATCGTCATTCTCGCACACGCTCAGCGCCTCCCGAGCGCGTGCCGCCGCCTCATCGAGCAAGTCCAGCGTGGCATAGCTTTCACCAATGGTATACAGTACCAAAGCATCCTTCAATGTTGCATCCATGGGCAGAAACAACCGCTCATAATCTTTCACAATCTGATAGTCGTCCCCGTCTCGTTTCAGAATCATGATCAGGCGCTTAAACGTGGGTAAGGTCTCTTCCTTGGCCCGGCCGGCCAAGGCGCTGTCCGGGTACTCCGTAACGAGACCATGGTAACTCATCACGGCTTCCCTGTATAAGCCTTTCCGGGCTTCCCCGTTCGCCAACTCGTAATAAATCCGGTCCCGAATCTCGTCCGGCGCCTCCTGCAGCATCAGCCTCATGGTCTCAATGGGACGCTTATAGGCGGTCGCTTGATCCGCCGGTAATTCCACCCTTAGCGGTGTGTCGTCGATACCCATTTTGGCAAGTCGCAGCCTGGACTGATACGCAACGTTTTCACCGGGGAAAAGCTGCGCCGTAAGAGCATACGTGGTGGCCGCCTTGTCTGTCTCTCCCGTCTCGTCGTAAGACCTGGCCAGTTCCCATAGGGTCCGGTCCGCCACTTCGCTGTCCGGATATACGTTTACGGCCAGTAAAAAAAGCTCGGCCGCAGTCTTTATGCGGCCTTTATTTCGGAAACTTTCCCCCATGGTGAGCAGCGTTTTTGGAGGTAGGAACGTCAGAAGCTCCGGCCACTCCCTTATGACTCTATCGAAGACCTGTTCCGCCTCCTCGTGCCGCTCCTGCAAGGATAAACACTCTCCCAGTCGCACCAGCGCGTTGCGATATCGGTCGCTGTCAGGGTAGGTTTCGATATACTTCCGATAGCCCTTCTCGGCTTCCTGGTATCTTCTTATCTGGAAATCGGATTCCGCAGTCCAATAAAGGCCGGCTTCCCGTTGCTCGCTTTTCGGGAATTTCTCGAACAAGAGTTGAAACTGGCCCAACGCCTCATAATACAAACCGAGCTTGTAGTACCCGATGCCCGAAGCCAGAATCGCCTCGGGCGCCCACTTGGAATTTGGGAACAGAGAGAAAACCTCTTCGTTGGCGCCGACGACTTCATCATAGGATGCTTTTCCCTCCGCCGCGAGCATTCCGAAACATTGAGCCCTCAAGTAATACGCTTCATCAAGATGTATGTCCTCCGGCTGATCGGCTATGAATTTATCCAAAGACGACAGCGCCGCCGGGACCTTGCCGATCTTCATCAGGAGCTTCTCTTTTCCGAAAAACTCCTTGACGTCTCCTGCATTCCTCACTCCGTCCGCCGCAGGAGGCTCCGTCTCGATTGAAATCCTCCTTCGGAGGACATTCGTTTCCTCCGAACTTTCCGGCTTCGCTTTCGGCTTTCCCTCTTGCGCGAGTGCTTCTTTCAGAGACCAGAACTTGCTCCCCGGTTCCTGGGGCGGAATGAGGGCGGCCCCTTCATCCGACGCAACACTAGTCTCATCGGCTTGGCAAGCAACGTTCGGATCCGACGATTGGGGCTCGGCTTCCCGAACTGCGTCAAGCCCGATATCTCGTTCTTGCTCAACGCATCGGTCGTTTCCAACTGCCCGGCCTTACTCGACATGTCCCGAGGTTCTGACGGACGGTCTTCCATGGGAACGGATTCAGCCGATTTCTTGGTTTTTTTCAGAGGCACGGGTACAACGACGGGCGTCTCCTTGGCCGTGGCTTCGAGAGCTTGTTTTGCTATTTCCTTCTGCTCCCTTTTGGGCGCTTCCGCTTTGGACGGCTTCTCGGGCGGCTTCTCGGGTTTTTCCGTATCTTTGGGTGTTTCCTTACCGGTCAATTCTTGGGGGCTGGAAGTCGTATCTTTGGGCGTCCCGAGATCGATGTAGAGACGATAAGGATCCGAAAGCAGCCCCTGTTTCTCTAGAAATAATCCGGCCTTGGCTGTTATCCGGAATACGAAGGTCCCCTCTCCTTTGTCCTTGAGTTCGACGGTCTCGATTCCCGCAGGAAGATCCCATTCCTTTTTCTTCACATCGGACGAAACGTGGTACAGATCCACCCGAACAACCTGCGATCCGTCGAGGGCCAGAAAGTAATCCGGTTTCCCCGTGAAATCTAAAACGGTTCTGACAGAGTTGCCGTGCTCGCCAAACCGGATGTCGTTCAGAACCGCCGGGACCTCCTCCAGAGCATAAGCCGTGTACGTGGCCACGAGCAAACAAATAGCCGCCACCAGTGTCGGCAAAAAGCCTGTAATTCGCTTTTTCCTTTCACTCATATGGAACGGGCCCGCTCTCAGCACACTCCGGAACCCAGTTATTTCCATTTCAGAGTCCCCTAGCTTCATTAGCCTTACGTGAATTCAAAACGGCTTGATACAGCGAGATTACAGCATGGGGAGCAAAACCTGTGCCAGAAGTCGGGAATGCGTGTTCAACCTTTTTGTCGAACGGAACAGGGAGAGGCGAAAGAGAAGGGCATGCACTCAACAGGCTACGAATCGCTTCGGCGAGGTTTACCATTTCATGGGATCTCAGTCCCATCGATCCAATACCCCGAACGTTTATCCGTCAAGAGTTTGACATGTGGTCTAACGGAGCCTTTCTTTCTCGAGGTTGATGCGTTTCATCTTTTCCACCAGGGTGGTGCGCTTCATGTTGAGCATTTTGGCGGCCCTGTTTTTCACCCAGTTGCTCCGATCCAGGGCCTCCAGAATCAGTTGACGCTCGAAATCGGTCACTGCCGTACTGAAATTCACCTCCCCTTCCTGAAAGAAATTTCGGAAGTCGGAGCTGACATCGGTTTGAATCCGATCCTCGGCCACTACCGCTTCGCATACATTGTCGGGCAGGTCTTCCAACTCGATCAGACCTTCGTCCTTCAAGATGATGGCTCTTTCGATCACGTTTTCGAGCTCTCGAACGTTGCCGGGCCAGTTGTAATCCACAATGGCCATCATGGTTTCTTCGGAGACGCCTGAAATCTTATGGTTCCGGATTCTGCGAAAGCGCTCCAAAATGGCCTCCGTCAGCAAAGGAATGTCCGACTTTCGTCTCCGGAGTGGCGGAAGGACAATGGGAAACACGTTCAACCGGTAATACAGGTCTTCGCGAAAAGTCTTCTCACGAATGGCCGCATTCAGATCTCGATGGGTGGCCGCTATGATCCGAACATCCACGCTAACGGATTCCGATGCGCCGATGCGTTCAAATTTCTTTTCCTGCAATACCCTCAGCATCTTAACCTGGAGGGCCAGAGGCATGTCGCCTATCTCGTCCAGAAAGATCGTACCCTTATGGGCCATTTCGAAGCGTCCGATACGTGTCCGGTGCGCACCGGTGAAAGCCCCCTTCTCAAAACCGAAAAGCTCGCTTTCCAGGAGCTCCTGGGGAATAGCGCCACAGTTGATCGTAACCAGGTTCTGATCGGAACGATGGCTGTTGGAATGAATCGCCTTGGCGATCAGTTCCTTGCCTGTTCCGCTTTCACCTAAAATCAACACGGTACTGTCCGTTGGAGCCACGCGCTCGATCATCTTGAAGACGCGTTGCATCGGCTCCGAATCGCCCACGATGTATCCCGCATCGAATTTCGGAATCGGCGCATTGTCCGGCCCGGCCTCTGTTTCCTGATGCTTCTTCTGCACCGCATGGGCCAGGATCGATCGCAGCAAATCGTAATTGATGGGGCTTTCGATAAAGTCGAGCGCTCCCTGTCGCACCACCTCCACAGCGGTACGGATCGAAGGATCCTCTGAAAAAACAATTACAGGGGGCCGGGAATCCAGCCGACGGACAAATCGCAAAACATCTAGCCCCCCTGTCGGGGGGACATTCAAGTTGCAGAGCACCACGTCGCAGGCATTCTGCGCGAGCGCGTTGAACAGTTCCTCGCCACTGCGAACATGCCTGACATTGTACTCGCTCCCATTGAGATTCCGGGCGATCTCCTCCGCCAGCTTCTCATCCTGTTCGGCTATCAAGAGACGGGCTATTTGAGGCATACGAAACTCTACCCAAGTCTGAGCCTGCAACTCATTGTCATCGGAAAGAAGCCGAGCCTCCCCCTTCAGCCACATGGACTCCGAGGCTCCGGCTCTCCCGCTCATTTGCCGGCAGAACAAGACGGCGCAAGAAAAAAATACAGGAATAGCCTGATGGCAGGATTATAAGAGAGGAAAAGGATCGCTTCAAGCGCTATTATTTGGCGCGTCGTCGCGAGGGACGGGGCGACGGCTCCGAACGCCTCCTCTGCCGGTCCGTCAGGGGCGATTCGGAGCAGCAACGGATCGCGCCATGATTGGCCGCCTCGGGAACGGTTTCGACGGAAACGGCCGGTCCGCGAACTGGAAAACTACCTGAAAGGACGGGAAGATGGGGTGCAGGAAGCCGGTTCGGCAGTGGAAAGTAGATGAATCAGACTTTTGTGATCAATTTCTTCTCGCCCTTGGTGGCGGTCGATCCGCTCCCGGTCTTCGATTCCTCCTCTCCGGGCGATCTCAGCTCCCGGGGAGTGGTCGCGCCCACCAGAAAAGGGAATTGGCTGAGCAAAGAACCCAAGTTGCCTTCGTGCTCGAGCATCTTCGCCCGTGTCTCCTCCAACTCGACCCGCAATCGTTCTTTTTCGCGGCTCAGCGTGTCCACTTGCTCTCTTGATCGATCGAGTTCAACGGCAAGCTTTCGGTTGGCTCTCTCTATTTTGATCTTTTCCATCACGTTGCGAAGCAGCAGCCTGAGTTCGTCCAATTTAAAAGGTTTTGTAAGATAATCGTAAGCACCTTCCCTGATCGCTTCTATAAGGGTCTCCATGCTTCCGAACCCCGTGACGATGACCACGAGAATGTCCCCGCTTTTGGACTTGGCCGCCCGCAGGACATCCATCCCGTTCTTGTTGGGCATGACCAGATCCGAAATCACCACGTCGTAATCGTTCTCCTGGATCATTTCTATGGTTTTGGCGCCGTCGCCTGCTACATCAACGTTCATCCCTGCGTTCTGCATGAGTTCGGCAATTATTTCCCGGTGGAGTTCGTCATCCTCGGCCAACAACGCTTTTATTTCAGAGCTCATAGAGCGTATCCACTTGAAATCGCTGAAATTAATATCTTCCGTCCCTTTGAAGACGGAAAGGTCCGCTTCTTGCAAAACATCCACCTTGAAAATGTAGTTTGTAGGGCGCCGACCGGCTTCAATTTCAACAGGCGAGTCTTTTCCGCCTGTCCCAAGGGCAGACCTGCGCCCCGTGCACGGCTCGTACTATACAATCGGTCTTCCATTCAATTTCTTTAGCATAGATTGTAAAGTTTTCAACTCCCAATCCGATAGATAGAATAGCGGCTGGGATGGTTTAGTTCTATCGGGTCCAAGGAGGGACACATGGCGATCAAACTGGGAGGCTTGGCTTCGGGGCTGGATACTCAAAGCATCATCGATACCCTGATGAAGGCCGCCCGACAACCGTTGACCCGGCTGGAACAGAAGCAAGAGACGGTCTCGCTCAAGAAAACCGTACTCCAGGGTGTGGAAGACAAACTTCTCGAGTTCCGTCGTTCGCTTCTCGAACTGCGTCTCGAGTCGACCTTCAAATCCAAGATCGTCTCCTCCTCCGATGAAAGCCATGTCTCCGCCACAGCCAGTGTCGAGGCGCAGCCCGGAACACACGTTCTCGAGATATCCCAGGTCGCAACCCCTGCCGTGGCGCGAAGCCTTTACACACGCGCGTCTTTGGTGGCAACACCTCCCAATACGCTTGGCTTCACCTCCGTAAGCGGACGTCCCACCGACAACCTGGAAGGCACGCACGACATCAGTATTACGGATGAGGGGGATTATTTCCGCGCCCGGTCCGAATTCAGACCCAATGGCGGCGGCCAAATTCGAACCCTGACGAGCACCGCGGAATTCGAGAGCGGAACGATCGAAGGGACCATCGGAACCTCCATCTCGAGTTCCAACAATAAGCTGAGCCTGGTTATCGCCGGCGAGACCATCGAGGTCACTCTCGAGGACGCCGCCGCCGATGTAACGGCCACCTCGCGAGTGGCCGCCGACATCGAGGACAAGATCAACGAGGCATTGAATACGGCCAAGGACACTCGGGATGTCACCTATGTCGCCGTGCGAACGTCCAGAGACGCCGGTGCGAATACGGACAAGCTGACCTTATATGATTTGTCCGGCGCCTCCAGCTCGCCGGCCGTACAGTCGACCACCGACTCCGCCAACGAGGCGCTGGGGTTCGGAACCTTAGCCTCGCCGACCGGTGTCTCTGCAACATCCACCAAAGTGGTCACGGACGTGGTGGCCTCCAGCCTGGAACTTCTGCAGATCGAAATCGACGAGAACTCGACCGGCTTGGTCCGGGGCGTATCATTCGCTTCCGATGACGGCCTGAGTGTCGGAGAAGCCGTCGTTCACACGAACGCGGACTTGAACACCACCGGCCCTGTTCCATCGGTCATTTACGGAGGCTCTGGCGTGTCGACTTCGGCGCCGTTGAACACCTCCGTTTCCGGACTGAACAGCGCCGGATTCGCCGACGAACCGAGCAGCCTCACCAACGGCGCCTTTACGATCAATGGTGTTCAGATCACGATCAGTAACTATCAATCCCTCAGCGTAAACGACGTGATCGGATTGATTAACGGCAGTGACGCCGGGGTCACGGCTGCGTATGATGCGGAGAATGATCGCTTCTTGCTGACCGGCAACGAAAACAACGGGATTGCCATTTCCCTGGGCTCCGCCACCGACACCAGTAATTTTCTGACCATCGCCAACTTGACGGCAAACGAGGGGGCATCCAACAACCCCGGTAGTTACGGCGGCGGAATCAGCACGGGCTCCACTCTGAGCGACGCCGGATTTTCACTCAAACCCACCAGCGGCACGTTCACCATCAACGGCGTGTCACTCTACGTGAATGCCGGCGCCCACACCCTGGAAGATCTGATCCGAATCATTAATAACTCGAGCGCAAAGGTCACCGCGGCCTACGATTCCGCTACCGACAAATTCACCATCAGTTGAAAAACGGGGACGGTGCTCACGAATGGAGACAAGATCCAATTAGGAGCGCAGGGAGACACCAGCAATATTTTGAAGGCGTTGAATCTGGTGGATGACCTTTACGCCGAGAGCGCCGGCTCATCCGCGGTGAGCGGCGCACGCGCCCTGGACACCGTTACCATTACCCCCACAGGTTCCTCCGTTACCACCAACATATACATACCGGAAACGCAAAGTACGGGCGCGTATCAGGAAGCAGCCGGAGCCGTAAACTGGGTGGATGGGATCGCCGGTAATGCGGTCTTTCAGATTCTGGCCGGTGACGCGGGTTCGACCGCCGCCACCTGGACCAACCCCCTGAGCGGCTCCATCACGAATATCGACACCTTCGTTACTCATTGGAACACGTCCGGCAACTGGAGCACCGGATTCGTTGAAGTGGGAGTGGTTAAAGAGGGACCGGACAGCTTGCGATTTTTTAACCGTTCAGACGGCGGAGGAGGCAGTGGAGCCGGCTTCACCATAACGGCCCCGAGCGCCTTCGACCTGTTTGAATTAGGCCTCTCGGATTCCGCTCCACCGTCGGAATTCGAGGCGGACAGCGACACCATCGGGCTCTGGCGCTTTAACGAAGGGGATGGAACGACCTCCGAAGACGCCTTGGGCAACGGGAGCACGGCCACCCGACACGGAGCGTCATGGGAGTCCGGAAGCTTCATGTATAACGGTCTCAGCTTTGATGGAGCCGATGACTATGTATCCATGTCCGCCAGCGGCAGTACTTCCCTTTACGTTGACGGCAACGCTCAGATGACCTTGGAACTCTGGGTCAATCCCAGTACGGTTGGAACCGCTTCAACCATTGTCAACAAAGGCGGCGACGGGTTCGAACTGGCCGTAGACGCTTCGGGACATCTCGAGTTCTCGATCTGGACGACGGACGGCAAACGCACCTTCACTTCCGACGCCGCCCTTTCCGACGACAACTGGTACAAAGTGACGGCCACCTACAACGGCGACACATCCACCATGGGTCTGGTGGTGGGAACCACGGCTTCCGGAAGCACCAGCACCGGCAGTTACAGTGGAGCCGGGTGGGGCACGGGAGTTATCGTGGACAGTGGAGACGATCTCTATGTGGGCAGCGACTCCGGAACAGGTTCTTTCTTCGGAGGACTGCTGGATGAGCTGAGAATCTCCGACACCGAACGCGCGGCCACCGGAACCGGTTCATGGTCACAATCCGTAACGAACAGCGGCAGTTCCGTGGAAGCCGAATACAATGCCCTTACATTCGCCTACGCGCTCAACAGAGGGGGGACGGTTGCCCGCGCCATGACGGATGGAGCGGGAGGCATTACGCTCTACTCGACCCAGCAAGGATATAGCGGAGGATTTACCATTTCCGATGAATCTTCCCAATCCGTCAACACCGTCTCTGATTATTTCGGTTCTTCCTCCGTAAGCGTGGCCGTGGAGGAAAACATAGAAAGCGGGATTCGCGGGCAGGATGCCGTCTTTACCCTGGACGGAATCGGCTATACCCGCTCCACTAATTCGGTGAGCGATGTGCTGGGCGGAGTCACCCTCAACCTGCACTCACCCACCACATCGTCCGTTACGATCAGTATAGCGAATGATACGGACCGCGCGCTGGATAGCATCACTACTTTCATCGTCCAATACAACGAAATGATCGAGAGACTGAATCCTCCTCAACTCGACCGTGAGCAAAGAGAGTACCTGAATCCCTTAAGTGACGATGAAAAAAATGAGATGACCATTTACGAATATGAAGAGTATCAAGCCTACTACCAACTTTACAATGAATACCAATTCATACGAAAAGACGGCTCGCTCCGATTGCTGTATCAGTCGCTCAGGCGTCAGGCGACCAGCGGCGTCGAGGGTTTGAACCCCGTTTTGAACGATCTCGCGGAGATCGGAATCACACCCGGAAGCATCGGCGGTTTCAATGACGCCAAGGAGGGGTATTTGCTGCTCAAACCCACGGGCGAGGACAATTATGAGGACACTGTACGTGAATATCTCTCCCTGAATTCGGATCTCCTGGACGCATTGACGAACGACGCCGACAAGGTCTACGAGCTGTTCGCGGCGGAAGGTTCCACGGATACGAGCAACGACAGTGGCTTGGCGCGTCAAATGGACGAGTTGGTGGGCAGCTATGTGGACGGCGAAGGCATACTGGACGAACAAACAAAAATTCAGGGGAGTTTGGATCAAAGCCTTCTACGATTGAGCGAACAGATCGAAACCGAGCAAACCCGGCTTGATCGCCTCGAGCAGAGGCTATGGGCCCAGTTCACCGCGATGGAGGAACAGATCGCGAGGTTGAACCAACAGACGAGCAGCATCACTGCGCTCTTAAGCAACTCAGGGGGCGGTGGTTCCGGCACTCAATAAGCGTGCCGGCGCCCACGAAATAACGTTCATCATTATCAGAAAAAGAGCGAGGTTTCCTATGCAGCCAAAACAGCATGTTCAGCAGTACCTCAAACAGAGCATCGAAGGAGTCGGCCAGGGTGATCTGATCGTCCTTCTGTACGATGCGGGCATCACCTTCTTGAATACGGGCAAGCTTAAGATCGGAGAAAACGACATTGAGGGCGCGCACAATGCTCTGGTAAAGGCTGTAAATGTAGTTCGAGAATTGACAGCCAGTCTGAACACGGAAAAAGGAGGGGAAATCGCAAAAAACTTGTTAAGCCTTTACGCTTTCATTAACCGAAGGATCGTGGAAGCCAACGCAAAGAAAGACGCTACGGGCATCGATGAGGCGCTTGTTCTGATGACCCAATTGAGAGAAACCTGGAGTAAAGCGGTGAGGATGCACCAGGCAAACGGCAATGGAGTAAAGAATGGAAAACATTCCGCGCCGGTTCAGGCGGGAGAAAAACAGGAACCTTCGGCCAAGAGCATCAGTATACGCGGCTGATCGAAAGACAGCTGAGAGGAGAACATTCAATGGGAGTTAGTGAACTCGGCAACATCATCTATCTAAAAGACTTTGTACAATCCGGGTCCGCCAACAAGAAACCTGTGGAACGAAAAGGATCGGAACAAGGAAAAGACTCTGAACAGCAACTCGAAAAAGCACGCGCCCGAGCCGCCGCAGTGGAAGAGCAAAACAGGTTGGCTTCATCGCCGTCTATCCAGGACATCCGGGAAGCCATGAGGGTCATGAGCCATCTCAGAAAAACGATTATGGATGGAGACGAGTCCGTTCTTTCGGCGCACTCTGCAAAACCCATAGACACGACGGTCATATAGGGACTTCATATGGATATTAATACCCTCTTGATGAGCATGTCCTCTCAGATGACTTCAAGGGCTATGGCGGCGCAAATGAGCGCCTCGGTCGCATCCAAGGCGTTGTCGACCCAGGAACAGACCGGGCAAGCCGTGATTTCCCTGTTGGAATTTTCACGGCCCGACCCTGCCTACGCCGCCAAGGCGACGGGCAAAGGAAGCCGCGTAAATGTAGTGGCTTAAGCGCGTCACATGGTTCGACCGGGTAGAAGCCATTCCAGATGGTAACCATTCGAGGGATTACACCTTTTTCTTAAACAGCTTGGCCGCCGCGGTTCGCCCTTGGCCGCCTCCTTTGTTGTAAACTTTCATCTTCCGCACGGCACGGACTTGACCCAACCGATCCTTGATTTCATCCCTGTAGCCGCTCGCCAAAGCCATGCATTCGGCCTCCATTTCGTGAACGTTTTGGAGCGTCCTCCGATTGTCTTCCAATACAGCGGCGATTTCCTCGGGCAGTGGGACGCCATCATAAGACGAGTCCAGTTTCCCGGATATGAGTTCCCGCAGGTTGGCCGCACTGTCCAGTATTCCCTGACGCAGATCCAGAGCCTCCGCCGAAGCGTTGAGGTCCTGGGCTGACAGGGCGGCCTTCAAACGCTCCGTGAGCGACAGAAGCTCCCTCACAAGACCGTTCATCTTGCCGGCCAGTTCCAGGGTTTCCTGAATGGCGCCCTCGTTCCTACCCTTCATGGGATACGGTCCGCTGTCCCGAAATTTGGAGTATACGTTCCATAAGCTCCCGCCAACGCTCGAAGTAAGGCACGAAGTCGTTCTCGAGTAGCGCCGCCATTTCACCCCAACGCCGATTTTCCTGCAATCCCGCGAGCGTTTCCAGCAACGGCTGAAGATCTTTATAATGTTCTGAAATCGTGCCCTCGCCAAACCGTTCGGCGCCGAAATCCACAGGTACAAAGGTCTCTACGTTTTCGATCATGGAGCTGAACCATTGGATGCCTTCCAAAGCCAGATTGAGCAGCCGGGATCCTTCTTCCAGCTCATTCTCACGATATAGATGGGCAATGGTTCGCAGTCCGATTATCAGGTTCTCGAGATAAGAAAGGCCTTCCTTGATCCCATCGAAAGCCAGTTCGACCGGATTATGAGTACGTATCTCAATCTTGTTCAAACCCCCAACCTTGGTCTCCGCTAACGTTCGATCTTCCTCCCAGGTGAGTGGTCTGCCGTCCAGAACGATTTCAGTCACCGTCTGGCCCGCTGGAGTGAATCGAGTCGCAACCATATCCAGAACCGACCTGAGATCCGCCGTCGTTTGCAAGGGTCCGGTATCCACCTGCCTCCCATTCACCCACAGTTCCATGCGCTCTCCTTTGCACTGAAATTTACCATATATTAAAGGAACGTTTCAAAAATCGCCTTTTCCCAGGGAAGGATACCCACCTCGAGCTTGCGCAACGGCGGCCGCCTGACAAAGAAGGACGCAACGAACTGGGCTTGTTTGGGAAAACGCTTCATTTGCGATCTCATGTTCGGGTCATTATCACAGCCTCATATTCGCTTCCTCATGCTTACAGCGATTCCACTTGATGTTGACCGACTCCACGTTCCGGACAGTCCGGCCGGCTTTTAATGCATCAATAGAAAAACCGGATTTTCTCAGTTTAGACTTGGCAATTCAATCATTCAAGGATCAATTCGAAATATATGGAGAGGCTCCGACGGAAATGCATTAATGACGGGAGGCTATTGTGAAATAGTAAGATTGCTTTTGAGACGGAACCGTGCCCCGCCAGAATGTTTACTTGACGATTTGGAGGATTAAGGCAACATCGATTATCGATGAATCCCGGTTCTTTTGCCCCCACGATCCCAAATTCGCCGTGAGCGCCCTTCATCCTTGGAAAGGAGTCGGACATTCGACCAGTGAATGCACAAAGCGTACAGACTCCATATGATCAGCCGCCAGGCGATGGAGGTATGCATTCACACGGTTACCCCGTTTGTCATGGCTAAGACACAACAAAAGACTACTCTGAGGGAGAGTTCAACCCCTTTCGAACAGTCGATGGGGAATCTCACTCGAGATCAGCCGGGAACGACTAATGCTCTTCCGTCCGCCTCTTAAATAAGTCCCCCCAAGCCCTGAGGTAAATCGGCAAAAAGGGACGAATTCGTTACCTCAGCTTCACGATTCCGACGCAAGATAAAGATTGGTTGACAATTTGCTTAATTGGAGTTATGCTACTTTCTAAGTAAAGAAGGGTGGGCTTTGTCTTTCGGATACACCAGTTGGGCGGACATCCAAGGAAAGCTGGCAGGCAGGTATAATCGGATGAGTGTCGTAGAAGCCTTTTTCAAAGGGGACAGGAGTTTTCCTGGGGATGATTAGAAATGAAAATGAGGATACAAAAGCATGAAGCCTTATCTAACAACAGGGGAAGCGGCGGTGCTCCTGGGGATTTCCAGATCCACGATTTCACGGAAATTTGACCAGGGCATATTGAAAGGAAAGAAAAACCCGATTACGGGGGAACGATTGGTCAGCCGCAAGAGCGTCGAGGCCTTCATGAAGCAGTATGATCTTCCTCTCCACGCGCTGACGGGGGGCAAGAAAATTGTCGTTGTCGGCACTTCCGATGAGCAGCTCCAGAACGCCATCCAACAATCTCTCAAGGGTATCGATTCCATCGAGTTCGATCACGTCCTTTTCGGCACGGATGCTCTGCTACACTGCTCGAAGCGGCGAGCAGACCTGTTGGTAATCGACGACAGGCTGCCTGATATTTCGGGTGAGGAAGTCATCAAGGCCGTTCGCAGAACTAAGGAACATGGCGAGGTGAAGATCGTTTACTGCACCTTCGATTCAGAAGCAGTGACGCTCTCGGACTCTGAAGTGTATGTAGTTCACGTAGGCAAGAAGCTCAACAAATCGCTTCTTAAAGAGCAAATTCTGGCTGCCTTGGAACTGACCCATCATCCGGAAATCCCGGAGCGAGCGCCGGAATTCGAACGTCGGCTTTGGCCAAGGATCTTTGTGAACATACCCGCCGAAATCGAAACCTATCTGGTAAATAGGCGCGAAACCCGTCAATTGGGAACGGCGGTTGTCAGGAACCTGAGCCAAGGCGGGGCATATCTGGACAAAATAAAGCTGGAAGAAGGCATGATACCGGCCGAGCCTTTTCGTATGGTCTTGCGCTTCGAAGGCCAGCCACTCAAAGAGTGGAGTGCGGACTGTAAGGTACTCCGACTCCAGTCAAATGGCTCGTTGGCCGCCGGACTTCAGTTCATGAATATATCCAGAGACGATCAGAAGAGAGTGGAAGCTCTTATTGCATCTTCTGAATCTCCCGCCGCAGAGTAAAATCGGGCTCTGCATCGAACGGGTCCGGGATCGAAAACATTTCAAGTCCCAAAAAGCGAGGACGCCGAGAAGATCGGCGTCCTCGCTTTTTCGGCGAACCTGTTGTGTTCGCTGCCGGACATCGGGTTTTAAACCTTTATTTCAAATTACGGGGCTTTTCGTTGTTCAGAGAAACTGATAGGATCGGGCCGAAAACGGAATCTCTTGCATAGTACCGCCGGCGGCGGGACGCGACAGTTCAAAAAGCAACTCTCGGGTGATCTTATGAAGTGGCTCAAGATCGTTGGCATCATATTGGCCGTATGCATTGCACTGCTCTTGTGCGCCGCGCTGCTCGCGCCAAAATTAGTGCCCATAAAATCCATCCTGGCTGAGAATATCGAAGCCCGCCTGAACCGACCCGTTACCATAGGGGAAGCTTCGTTCGGTTTTTTGGGCGGCTTCAGCCTTTCCGTTACCGACCTGAAAGTGCTGGATCTCCCGGAATTCGGCGAACGGCCACTCATCAAAGCAAGCTCGCTTCGGGCACGCGTTTCGTTGCTTCCCATGTTGGCTTCCGCCCTGGTGGTCGATGAAATCGAAGTCGACGGCGTAGAACTCTCCGTTGTGCAGAGTCACGAGGGGCTTCTCAATCTTCGGTCCCTTCGATCCCTTTCCCGAATCAATAACACAGGATACTCGGAAGTACGGGAGAGCCTGGAGTCAAACGACCCTCCGTCCTTCTGGACTGATCCAAAAGCCAAACTCATTGTCCGCAGCGCCTCTTTTAAGAATGTGATTCTCCATTTCGAAAATCAGAAAACCGGGTTAACCTCGGAGCTTCCTATTGAACTGCTCCGAATGTCCGGCGACGCACAAAGAAGCAGGGTCGAGCTTTCATGCAGCGCCACAATGCCGGGTTTTTCCATGGAAGCGAAAGGCTCTGCAGAGAACCCGTTCAACGAGGTTACCCTGCAGAACGTAATGCTGGCTTTTCGTTTGGACGCGGCCCAAGTGGGACAGAAATTCAGCCCTTTTGTCGAGGGTCTGGAAACCAAAGGAGTCATCGAATTCAATGCAAGCGCCTCGGGGCCTCCCAACGCCCTCCGAGCGGACGCTTCCCTGCGAATCGAGAATTGTTCTCTGAATGCAAAACCCTTCGGGGGCAGACCCATTTCCTTGGACGATCTCCTCTGGCAATTTGGCGCGACAGCTAATGTCATATCCTCCACTGCAACGGTCCATCGCTTCCACCTCTTCTCCCGCTCCGCCGGTATAGACGCATCGTTTAACGGCGACGTGCAGTGGCCCGCCCGTTTGGACCGTATCGTTTTTGAGGCTTCCTCTACCATTGAATTGGACAAACTGAGCGGCGGCGTCCGGGTCCGTCCGGATTCGAGATCTGAAAATAAGTCGTCCGGATTCGACCCAGCCCTACAGCGATCCCGACGTAAACCTTGATTTCGAGGCGCTCATCAATCCCCAAGAGGACAAGATCGAAGTTTCCGCCATCGAAGTCTCCTCCCTACCGCTCGACTTGAGCGCAAGGGGATATTTGTCCCGCAACGATGCTTCTCTAGGAATAAATGCCAAGACACGTTTCGATTATGTTGACAGCATCCTGGAGGGACTCGGCGCCATACCGAAAAGCGTTCAAATGACGGGCGTGGGGGTTCTCACCGGACGCATCGAGGGTACCTTGCACTCGCCCCGTATAGACGCGAAAATCGCGCTGGCGGACGCGGGTATCCTTGTGGGCAGGACAATAAGAAAACCGAGAGGCGTACCCGCTGAGATACGGTTGGCCGGAAAGAAGATCGATGAAGTCCTCCAGTTGGATAATCTTGAGATTCTGTTTGGGCCGGTGCATCTGCGCGCAGAAGGGAAGGCGGAACAGCCATCCGGCAACACGGATTTGCTCGCGGAGTTGGCCCCCCTGGACTTGGCCAGGTTGGCTGAACTTTCTCCCGAACTGGCTGAACGGGGACCTCACGGGAAATTCAGTTTCAAGCTTTCGGGAAAACGAAACAGGAATGAAGCTCAACCCCATGAGTCACGCCGATTTCCGGAAATTTCCGGAGAAGTCAACTTTGAGAAAGTCAGCCTGGCTCCAATGCCGGAAACTCCCCAAGTACGGCCGGTGCTCACCGGTTCCATCGTCGCAGACCCTGAACAAATTCGATTACAGGGAATGTCTCTTGAAGTGGATCGTCACACAATTAGCCTTGAAGGAGAGTTGAACGCATACCGGGATTGGCCGGCCTCAAATGCGAGGCTTCGGGTCGATGCCGAACTGCTCGACCTGAATATGCTTCTGTCGCTTGTTCCCACCGGGGAGGGTCAGCCAAAGAAAGAACCTTCAGGCTCCGGAGGAGCCGAGGCGCCCACGTCACCGGAAGAGCCGGAGCCTTCGGGCCGTAAAGGACACGGGGATGTATGGAAGAATCTCCGGGCTAGTTTGGATGTGCGATCGGAGCGATTAATGTATAAGACGTTCAGCGTGGAGGATTTCCTACTGAAGGCTTTGCTGCACGACAGCCGCCTTCGGATCGAGAACCTTTCCTTCAATCCTCCCGAAGGCGCCTTCTCCGCACAGGGCGGGTTGGACATGACGGATCCCGAGCCGGCTGTCCAATTGACCGCAGCAGGGCGGCACATCAAAGTGGCGCCCGCCGATTTTGTCTGGCTTAAAGATGAAGCACCCCTATTCGCGCTGCCGCTGACCGGACTCGAGGGCACGCTGGACTTCGCATCGGACTTGACGTCACGCGGCTCCGATTTCGAGGCCATTCAAACAAACCTGACCGGCTCGGGCACACTGGGAGCTCGTGATGGCATAGACGTGACTTTCGGCTTTCTTCAGGACCTTTCCGCATACGGCGATATCCTGAAACGGTTAATGCCCAAGAAGTATACGGCGTTTCATTTCTCCAGCCTGGACGGAACCTACCGGATAGAAAACGGAGCCATCCAGTACGACATGAGTTTTTCGACCAAAGAGAAATCGCCGGTTGCGCACCTGGTGGGCTCCACCCAACTGGCGGACAGGACGGTGGAGGCGCGGCTCAGACTCGACGGACGAATACTCGGCCGGGATTTCGGACCTTTCCTTGGAAAAGACGGGACACTTCCCATAAAGATTACCGGCAAAATCGGCTCGCTGAAACCCGTCCTTCAACCGGGCCCGGAATCGGCCGAAAGCGCCCCTCCCGAACCTAAGCCATAGGAGGCAGGGGGATTTTCGGGCGCCCTGGGACTCGAATGGAGTGGCGCCGGCTCGTTTGAGGTCATTTCGAGCGACCAAACAACACGCAGGCATCAGAAACGGATCGTCAAAGGCGCCTTGGCTCTTCGGCGGAGGAACGGCTTGCCGCGAACCCCTAAACCTTTGTTCCACCCCCCTGTCTTTATAGTATAAGTTGATAAGCTCGCGGTGCGGCCTTAAGTCTCGGCCTCAAAGGAGGGTTTAACATGAAGAAAACGATCGTAAGTTCCGTTTTGGTCGCTGCCTTGTGCTTGGCATTTGCGCAGGCAGGATTCCCGTCCGGCGATACCCAGAGCGAACTCTCCACCATCAGACATGAGATCGAAGCTCTTAAGCAAGAGGTGGAGTCTTTGAAACAAGACGTGGACAATCTAAAGAAGACGCTTCCCGGACGGTTTCAAGTGGCCGTATTCCCTTCCAGCCTCGCCGGCGAGGGCATCAATTACGAAGACGTCGTGGTTTCTGCTCTGAAACGAACGTTCGAGAACACGGGATCGTTTATTCCGGTGTATTCCACATACCCCATGGAACAGCGATTCGGCGCGAAACCGTTACCCACTGACATCCGGCAGGATCAAGTGTGGACCCGAAAAAGCCGGTGGGAGCTTTTCAAACCCAATGTCGAGGAAGTGGCAAAGGCCGGTAAGCGCTTGGGCGTTGACGTTGTTCTGATGGTTTCCGTAAGCATTCCCGGTTCAGAGAACGATCAGATGTCTGCCTATCTAATTGATGTCGCATCCGAGAAGCTGTACGAAAAAACCATCGACACCCGGCTAAAAAACATCCTCTCAGGGGTGCTCCTTATTAAAGGAAACGAATTGAGCACCATTATAGAGAGAGTGTTTTGGGAATATAGGATGGATAAGAAAATGTAGCTCGCAGGCCATTCGCGAATCCGATTCAAACAAGGGGGTTCCGCCGGGAACGCCGAGCCCCAGCTCGGCCCAACACCCGGCCATTCGCGAATCCGATTCAAACAAGGAGGTTCGGCCCTGCAACGAGGCAGCGGGACTTCCTCCTCCCGAAGTGGTTATGGTGAAGGAGCGTTGGATGCGGATTCGCCGGCGTATGGAAGATCAGTGGCCCCAGTACCGATCCTGAACGATATCAGTGCAAACGCCGCCGCGGCAAGCAAGAGCGAAGAAGTCATGCCGAACTGGTGAACCACGAGAGCCCCCAGCATTGCTCCGATCAGTGCCCCAAAGCAACGAAGTCCCGCGCCCAGAGACATGAGTCTTGCCAGGAGATGAGGAGGACAACCGGCCTGAAGGCCGCTTTCCAACATGACCTGCTGGATAGCCGAAGCGGCCCCGATCAGCAGGAGAAGACCGCCTTCAAACGCGACCCCTTGGGAGATCAGCGCCAAACTCAAAATGCACGATGCCTCGACCAGTAGACTTTGACGCAGCACACTTTTGAATCGATCGTTCCCGAGTCTGAATACGACCACGGCGCCTCCGAAGGCGCCCAGATTGAACATGGAGAATGCGACTCCCATCCCAAACGCGTTCGCCGAGGGCTTTTCATTGAACCACAGCGGAAACCCGTATTGAAAGAGACCGGAGGCCGCCATCCAGAACAACATGATCCGGAGTAGCTCTTTGATCTGAGGAGAAGATCGAAAGAATTCCCTGAACCTGTGAAGCGTTCCTTCCCTGAGCCGGACGTTCTGTCGATGCTTCATACTTTCCAGAGGCAGCCATCCGGCGCCCAACGCGGCCACGCCGAAGAGCAGTGCGCTCGCTGCTATGCCCGGTCGGGACCCGAATTCAGTAATCACCAAGCCCATGACGGCCGGTCCCAGGATGTTGGCGCAAACCGACATTTTCTGCCGAACGGCATTGGCTTTCACCAGATCGATCCGGCGCACCAGCAGCGGCAAAGCGGAGGATCTTCCGGAGATTTGAAACAGGTCCAGGCCCATCGCTAAGGCGTATAGGGGGTAGACGGACGAACCGTTCTCCGAAGCCACCGAAAGAATTCCCAGCAGCGCGGCTTTGCCGATCCCGCTATACACGAGGACGTTCACCGGCCCCACTCGTTCCAGGAGAGGCCCTGCTATCGGAACCATCAAGAGCGCGGTCACTTGCACACTGACGAATAGCGCGAGCAGGTTCTGGGCGCTTGTTTCGACGCCCAATACCAGCATGCAGTAAATGGCCAGGCTGAGCAGCTGGTTACCCAAGACAGCCATAAACTCGAGCGAAACGAGCAGCCACAGTCCGCGGTTCATGCGGCTCTGGCCTTCCTCCCGGCCTCCGTTCCCCGAAGACTCGAAAGATACCCTTTTACCTTGTCTTCCATGTACTTACGGACCAACGCCTCGAGATATTCCCGGGTGCAGTGAAGACCGTCGAAATCGCCGTTTTTCACCAGGCTCTGCTGGCGGCATCCGCCGTCGCACAATCCGGCCACGTTGCACTCGAAACAGGAATCCGCCAAAGGTCTCGCTATGACCTGGGATTCTTTCACGAAATCGATGCCCCGGCACACGTTCCCATAGGTCAGTCCGGGGTGCTGCGAGTGGGAGATCGTGGGACAACTGACCAAGTTGCCATCCACGTCTATTACCAGGCAACTCCGGTAGTTGGCCATGCACCCGCTGGACGGCAGCTCGACCGGCGGTTTGAGACCGTACTTCCTGGCTTCATCCTCTAAATAGGCGTATATCTCCGGTTTGGAAACGTTGCTGCAAAGCGTGGATCCCAACCGGCCGAAATCATACTCTCGGGGAAGCAAAGGGCCCATCTCCACATCTTCCACCGCCTCATCGAGTCCCAACTCCTTCAGCCGCTGAAACAGCTTGGGATATTTGAGATAGTCCTCATTCTGTTCGTCGTATTGCATGAGTATTCGAAACCGGACGAACGGGGCGGCCTCAAGCAGGTTTTGTTCGATCAACCGGTAAGAACCGCTGCCGTTTTTGAAAGTGCGTCTCCGATCATGGGTTTCCCGCGTCCCGAAAATGGACACTCGAACCGTTCGAACGCCCAGCCAGTGCAGCTCGCGGACCATCTTCCTGGTAAGCAGGGTCCCATTGGTCGTAAGCGACAGATCGCAGGGTATACCCTTTCCGTTGCAGAACTGGAGCAGCATCCCGAAGCTCCGGATGGCCGTCTGGTTCATCAGGGGCTCTCCCCCCGTTAACATCACACGAACCGCTTCCGGCTTTTCTTTTGCGATGCGATCCCGAAGGAAGGTCACGCACTGTTCGGCAATTTCTCTGGACATGCTGACCGGACGTTTCATGCCCTCCTGTATGCAAAAATCACAAGCGAGATTGCAGTCTTCCGTGACTTTCACCTTCACGGCCAGCTCTTTGTTGGCGTAGTATTGGCTGTTACGCCAGTTTTTCAGCACCTTGACCTCGTCGACGCCTTCGGGCGCCAGAATATCCGACCGGCACAGGTCCTCGAACAGAGGACCGTACGCTTTCGTTATCCGGCCTGTCTTGATCGCGTTCCACGGCTCCTGTTCCAGGAGCTTCAAGCTCCGGTTGACGGTGTGCAGGAGCACGCACCATTGGTTGCCTTCCCATGAAATCCCGTGTTCGACCAGAAAACGGGATGGACGGTGGTTCGGGCTTGTCATACCTTCCCCTTTGGGCAGCGTGGGGGCCTCACGGCCCCCCGCCTACCGGATCATACGGCACGTCGTCGACGTATACTCTCCTCGGGTAAAATCGGATTTACATTGCCGCCATGGGCCCAACCCAACAGCAATAGGGACGAGCCGACTCGAAATGGTACCCGGCTTCCGTAATGGTCATGCACATCATAGGTGTCCGCCTCCTTTCCTGAAATTGCGCGCGTCAATTCAGAAGGGGTTGCAAGGCGTGCCAAAAAGAGGGGCGCCCGGGTTTTCCGGGCAAATAAGAGGAATAGCAATGAAATATCGGTGAGTTGGTCTGTCGGGCCTACTGGGAATCCTTGCGATAGGCGTCCACGGCCTCCAGAAACGTCGGTTTGCCCCAGAACAGGCCCAGTTCCGGAGCACGCTGATGGTTGAGGAGCTGAAACCCTCCCGGTTCGGCGCCCTGCTTCAGGTAGACAAGCTGATACTCCTTGCGGGCGGAGGGCCTGACAGTTACGCTCTCGAGTCCTCCGAAGTAATCGGACATGGTGGACACGATGCGTTTTTGGGCAAGAAATATGACGGGGAGATCGTCCGAAAACCGTCTTCCCAGCTCGCGGTACAGCTCCATCCTCCGATCCCGGTCCGGTTCGTGAAGCACTCCTGCCAGCAGCGCATCCGCATCGGGATTGCCGTATCCGCCGAAGTTCCAACCCCCTGTGCTGTGAAAGAGATTGTGCATGTGTTCCGGCTGATCGATGTGCAGCCTTACGATGTTCAATGCGGCGTCGAATCGACCCGGTTTCAGGCGGCCTTCCTCCATGGCGCGGTACTCCATGATTTCGACGTGCAGGTCGATGCCGAATCGCAGGAGCTGGCCCTGCAAGCGTTCGGCCGCGTCGATCTCCCAGGTGAACTCGGCCGGCACGAGAAGATTCACCTCGAAAGGCTCGGAATCTTTGTTAACGTACAGCCCGTCATCCCCCAGTTTCCAGCCGGCGGACGCCAGGAGGTCCTCGGCTTTCCGAAAATCGAACGGGAGCGGTTTTGCAAACGGCGCCGCTTCTTCCCAAGGCTGCCCTGCATGAACAGGGGCTTCCCCTCCTCCGACAAAATTCTCGCTCAACCGGGACGCGTCGATGGCGTACGCAACAGCGGCCCTAGCCCGGGAATCGTCAAAAGGGGGGCGCCGGTGGTTGATCATGATGACGTAGTAGTACGGAATGGTGGTCAAATAGGCCCGCTGGAAGTATGGGACGCCGTTCAAAAACAGCAGATATCGCGGTTCCGCTTCCAGCACCGCATCCGATCTCTCCTTGAGAAACCGCCACAAGACGCTCTCTTCAGGATCCGGAAACGTGAACTCCAGGTGGTCCAGGCGCGGCCGTCCTTCGTAGTAGCCCGGGAAGGCGTCGAGCACGATGCTCCTGTCGCCGTCCCGGGATCCGAACCGGAACGGGCCCGTGCCCACGGGAGATTCGTACCAGTCGGTTCCGTTTTGCAGTGAGTCCTTCGGAATGATCGGTATCTGGGAAACATACTCCAGGAAATCCGGAAAGGAAACCGACAGCCGGATGCCAACGTGTGCTTCATTCAAGATCTCAATCCCATGGACGCTCTCCTTCATTGAAGGAAACCATTGTCGAAACGCTTCCTGAATGGAATATTTCACGTCCGCGGCAGTCACTTTCCGGCCGTTGTGAAAGGAAACGCCTTGGCGAAGATGGAAGCGCCAGATCCTCGACGTCTCGTCCGAGGTCCACGAGTCGGCCAGATCGGGCGACAACTTCCCTTCCCCAGCCTTGGCGCACAGGAAATTGTACATGGCCTGCATGGCGTACGTGGCCCCGTGATGTCCTCCGCCGTAAGGATTCAGATCTCCCAGGGGAGCGCCCACGTCGATCCGCAGCGTTCCTCCGTACACGGGACTTTCCTCGATGGGGTAAGGCGGCTTTTCGGGCGGGAAAAGGGCCGGAATCAGCATTACGAACATCACCGCCAGGGCGAAAACAGAATAGAACCAGAAGCCCGCCTCCACCAGCAGGAATTTGAGCCTTCCCTTGTCCATCGGCCTATTGCACCCGGTCGGCCGGCTTTTTATACAGTTGAGGCGCCACTCCCCGATGCTGCAACCGGTACAGGAGGGCGTGGGCCTGTCGGATGGAAATCCTCGCGAGATCCGCCAGTGTTTCCGCCGTCAAACCGGCCTCCCGGCACTCCATCAGTACGTCATAGAGCTGAAACGCCTTGCGCCTGGTCAAATGAAATTCGTCGGCGGCCCGGTTGATTTCATCGGCCGCCCCTCTGAACGGTTGATCCAGGAGGGAGCTGCGCACCCGATACCGCACGGCTCGCGCCCTCGATCCATTGTCCTCGATGATCTCATCCTTGATCGGCTCGAGCATACGCCGGGCCATGCGCATGCGGCTTTCGTCCGCGACGTTCCCGCGCCCGGCCGGCAGCGGATGTTTGGACGCCAGATCCGCCGTGCTGAAGCTGGTTCCACGTGAAAGGACCAGGAATTCTTCCAAAAAGCGGTCTTCAACCCCCTGACTCCGCAGACGCGCTCGCAGCAGATACCCGCCGGCATCCGAGGGCTTCCTCGTCTTCGGCCCCAAGCCCGCGATCTCGTCCGGAAGATGCCTGGGTTCAATGTCTCCCGGACGGGACAGCGCCATGGCCCGTTGCAGCACGTTCTCCAACTCGCGCACGTTGCCCGGCCAGGCATACCTTTTCAACAGTTCCATGGTGGCGCTGCTGATGCCGGCCGGTTTCACGCCCTCCCGTTCGCTGATCCTCTCCATGATCCGTTGGGCCAGTCGAGGCAGAACCTCGATGCGATCCCTCAAGGGCGGTAAACCGATCTCAGCTCCTTTAATGCGGTAATACAAGTCCTGTCGGAAACAGCCTTCTTGTACCGCTTTCTCCAGGGGACGATTCGTGCCGGACATGAACCGAACGTCGATGGAAACTTCCTGAAGGCTCCCCAGAGGAAAAAACGATTGTGTTTCCAACACCTGCAATAGCTTTACCTGGTCTTCCGGCGCCAGTTCTCCTATTTCGTCCAAAAAGATGGTACCGCGATCGGCCGCTTTGAACAATCCCATTTTGTCCTGGACCGCGCCGGTGAAAGCCCCCTTTCTGTATCCGAACAGCTCGCTTTGAAACAAAAGAGACGGTATGGAAGCGCAATTGACGATCAGGCAGCGGTATCGCGACCGGCGACTCAATTGGTGAATATGGCGGGCCAAGAAGGTCTTCCCGGTTCCGGTTTCGCCGGTAACAAGGATCGGGATCTCGGACCTGGCCAACCGTTCGAGTTCATCCAGTTTTCGATCCAGGTCATCTAGGTTGCCCCAGATGAGGGCCAAGTCTTCCTTTCCGGACAAATCGGAGGCAATCCGGACATCGCCGGACATGATGTGTCCGGATATGTGATAATAATTAAGAGTGATCCGAGTCAATTCATCCTGGAGGAGATTCAGATCTTCCTTTCTGATCTCCGATGTGGGGAGGTAATAGGCTTTAACGAGCTGATCCAATTTCTCCGAGAATTCTTTCTTTATGGTTTCGAAATCACCGTTGCGCAGCGTCTTCAGATAATCCAGAAACATGCCCGACACAATGAACTGATACAGTTTTCCTCGGACCGCAGGAACGGCGTCGTATGCGGCGGCCAACTCGGCGCTCTGAAACGATCCCGACTCCCTTGGGCGAAAGTATCGGGGGATCCCATCATCCTCGCCGGATTCCGGGCTGCCCATCCCTTCCAACCATTCCGAAAAATGGGCTTCAAACGCAGGCAATTCAGTGGGCGCCAGCAGGTCTAGAAACTTGACGGACAGATGCTTTACGTATTCGAGACGTATTTCGTTCAGAAGCCCTACAGACTTCGAATCCACGGGGTGTTCCTTAGCCATGCGGTTTCACACTCACGTTCGTCATGACCCATTACTGTTCGATGGGGAACCGGCTTGCCCTGAACCAGGATACCGGCACGTTCCGGCATCGACAAAGCCCATGCGCCGGGCCCTGAGCAAAACTCTCAGTTCCCCTGCAACCGGCGCCTGGAATACTCACGCTGGACCATCTCCAATGCGTCCGGATCGTCGACCCCCATGACTTCCGTTTCATCCTCACAGATATGACAACCAACGGCCACGCCCGCGCTGGTCATCAATTCCACCAGATCCGTGATGAAATATTCCTTCACCGACACCGTTCTTCCGCCTCGACGTTTTTCAACGAGATGGGGACGCGCCTCCAAGTCTTCCAGAAATCTCAGAATGGCGGCTCGATCTCCGGCATATATCCCCGCGTTGAAAACACGTAACTGTGCTCTGCGTTCCGGCGCATACTCCTTCCAATATCTCCATTCGGTGATCCTGACCACGCGGTCCGACTCCATCTCGAGAACCCCGTATTGAGCCTTGTCCCGCGGTTTGAAGCCAAGCACCGCAAAGGCCTGCCGGTTTGCGCATTCCAACAGAGAACGAAACGTCTCTCTCCGAATCAGCGGAACGTCTCCCATGGTCACAATCACCTTGTCTTCCGGAACCTGCCTCAGAAACCATCTTGCGGCCAGCAAAGCCCCTCCGGTTCCATCGGTGACCGGCTGCTCGACGTACGCCGGATCATAGCTCCGGGTGGCGGACACCACGTCTTCCTTCCTGTAGTTCACCACGACCGCCTTGGACCCTTCAGGCAAGTTATCCAGAATCTCGTGCAAAAACGGACGGCTGCCCACGTAGGATGAAGCCTCCGCTTTCAGAGGTAAGAGCGTTTTATTCCCTTCATATCCGGTCATTCGGCTTCCCCGACCGGCGGCGAAGATGACGGCGGCGGCCCGCACTCCGTTGGGTGACACGTTCATTCTTCTCAGAACCTCTTAAAAAGTTGCAGCGACTCCAGGACCTTTATCGGGCGGTTGCACGTAACATAAAGAAATCACCCGCAATGATCAAGATGTTTGCCGAAACGAAACTAAACATCCCGCTTGAGACCCGGTATGAGACCGCCCTTCCGTCCGGTTATGCCGCCGCCTCGAGAAGTCCGAATGGATGTTTTCGGCGTCCCACGTGCTTGTTCCGGAGCGGTTGCCGTCGTTGCCTTTACAAATCTTCGTCCGCTCATGCCCGAGCAGTTGCGCCGGCCGGTTGGGTTGCTTTTGCATCACGCTCAGGATATGCTTGTATTCTCCGGAAGATGGGCGGGCGTCCGTTGTTCTAAAAGAGCCGCCCCGCGAATTGCGGCAGTGCGCCGCGACGATATGCAAGGAGGTCCGTAAAATGAACAGGATACGCATAGGCGTGGTGATGATGGCTGCTTGCCTGTTTTGCAGTCCCTTGGCTCATGCGAGCACCGCCGGACAGATCCGCGCCATGGAACAGCGCGCCGCAGACCTTCAAATGGCTCGAAACCGTTTTTTGGTGCAAGTGCTGCAGGCATACCGTATCCCGTACCGGGTGACGCCGGAGACAGGCCTGGTTCGGGAAATCGAGGTGGCGAACACCTGGTACATCATCAGAGAGATCACCATTGTGCCGGAAACCGAAGTGCAAGACGGGCAGGTCATCTTGCGAGGACACAACATCTACTTCCAGCCCGAAGGATCATCCAACGCCCTGCATCTGTTTTCGGACATCGGCATCATAGTACCCCACTGAATCAGGGACGAATCGTGACCCGCTCGAACGTGCATTCTGTCGGACTGGTCGCGGCTCTCCGAGCGGAATTGGCGCCATTGCTCCGGTCGCTATCCTGCCGCCGGGTAATTAATAAGGAACACGGATTCTCGTTGTATCGGTGCGTGACCGCGCACAAAGGCGCCCTTCTGCTGGTGGAAACCGGTATGGGCGCCGAGAGAGCAGTGGCGGGCGTCAGGTGGCTTCTAAAGCACTTCGAACCGGGTTTGCTAATCTCCATGGGTTTCTCGGGGGGGCTGACGGAAAACCTCGAGCCCGGCGACACCATTTACGGGATCAGATCGGTGCCTTATGACGTGGGTTCAAACTCCTTGGGCCGTGTTTGCGACTTGACCGCCGGGTCCCTGGGAAGTTCTCCGCCGTCATGGCTTCATCCCGGAACCATCATCACATCGAGCACTCCCGCCGGCAAACGCAAGCTTATGCAGATCCTGCCCAACGAGTGGAATCCGGCCGTGGTGGACATGGAAACCGCACATCTGGCGTCGGTCGCCAAAGCATCGGCAACGCCCTTTATCGCGGTCCGGTCCGTTTGCGATGAACTCGGCATGGAACCCAACTTGAACCTCGAAAAACTGACGGATGAAAGGGGCCGGGTACGACTTCAGAAGGTATTTCGTTACGCCTTGTCCGAGCCGGCCATTATCATCCGGATGGCTCGCCTGGCCCGCCGATCCCGCGCTGCAGCCAGGGCGCTCGAACGCACGGTGACGGCCATTCTGAAAGACTATCTGCCGGGTTTTCCGGCGGCTTCGGGCCTCGCTCCCACGGCGCACGCCGAGGCTGACTCCGGCAAGCCTGACGTTGCCAAAGGCTGAATCGCGGAGATTCATTTACGGTCATTTCCGCGAAAAACCGATTCTATACAATTCAGCCGGGCAGGTGCTGTTTGCGACGTCGGACTTTCCGAATCACGAAAAACAATAAGATCGCGGACATCCCGGATCCTGCGAGCCCGAGCATCGCTTCACCGATCCAGAAAGTCACACTCAGGTTTCCCAGCACAATCAGACCATATAGGACGGGGCCCAAAAGCCGGCTCCATTTCGCCCGCCCCGGCTCGAGTCCTCGGGCAGCGCGAAACAGATCGCTTCCCAACAGCAACTGAAACGTCTTTATGAGCGCGAATCCCACGAATAACCAGCCCAAGAAATTGGATAACGGAATTCCGAAATAGAACCCTTCCTCCCGGTAGCCATAGATTTTTCCCAAAAACCAGCGGTCGCCGCGAAACGCGACAGGATCTATGATGACGTCTAGAAAGACGAAAAGAACCGCCCCGAGGACCAGTGTGCGCCATGAAGTTTCCACCTTACGGACGCAGGACCAGTACTCCTGATTCTCAACGTCGCCCGATGGAGTCCGTAAAAAGAGAGCCATGCCATAGCCGGCGTAGGACATGAACACATACGATATGGAGTCCATGAAAGGAACGCCGGCGATCCACAGCTCCCGGTGCGTAGTAGTGGGAATATAATAATAATGACCGTAGGGAAAACCGTTGTGTATGGACGAAAACTCGGATGCAAAAGCAATCAGGTAGCCCAGCACAAGAAATGACAGCGATGTGCGCAGGCCGTACGCGGTCGCACAGCTTAAGACGTAGATGCCCAGAAATACGAACACGTAGGGGCGAAAAAGGAAGGTTCCCAGGAGAAGTTGGGGGATTTCAGGCATCCAGGTTCCAACGGATCATCTTTATCAGATCGCCGGGGTGGGAACCGACGGTGCGGACGACGGACGGTTCAAAGCCGCAGTGGACCATACAGTTACGACAGCGAAGGTCCATTCCCGATTCGTACCGATCCCAGTCCGTCTTCTCCATCAATTCTTCGAAGCTCGCGTAATGGGTATCCGTAATGAGATAGCAGGGGGATTTCCAACCCTTTGGATTTCGAGTCGGATTACCCCAGGGAGTGCAGCGAAGATCACGTTTGCCGGAAAGAAACTCGAGGTATATGGGGGAGCTGATCATGCGGCGGCCATCGAACACATGGGACAGCGAATTGAACTTACGGACGATTTCCTCCCGGTCGAGAAACAGGTCCTCGTGCACACTTTCGTAGTCAAACGCAGGCGAAACGAGCATGCCGTCCACGTCCAGTCGGTGCAACATGTCCAGCAGGCGCGCCAGATTGGACGGGTCGCTGTCTTTGTATACCGTTGTATTGGTGCTGACCCTAAACCCTTTTTCTTTGGCCGATCGAATGGCCTCCACTGCGGACTCGAACACGCCGCGCCGGCCGAGGATCCGGTCGTGCGCCTCTCCGAATCCATCCAGATGAATGTTAAACGTCAGACGCACGTCGGGCGTGAACTCAGCCAACTTCTCTTTCAGCAACGTACCGTTGGTGCACAGGAAGACGTGCTTTCCACGATCCACGATTCCTCGAATGATGCGGCCTATGTTGGATAATATGAGGGGCTCGCCCCCGGTGACGGTGACCACCGGCGCCCCCGCTTCGTCCACGGAGGCCAGGCATTCTTCTAGTGAAAGGGAGCGGTGCAACGAGTCGGCATACTCTCGAATGCGCCCGCAACCTGAACAGTTCAGGTTGCATTGATGCGTCGGCTCCAACATAAGGACCAACGGGAATCGCTTGACTCCGTGTAACCCATTGGACAGCAAATACCTCATCATGGACAGATGAAGCTGAATAGGAAATCGCACGCTGAAGTCTACTTTCGATTGTTTTTGGAGAAAATACAGTCGAGGGCTGCTCTGAACTCTTCGACAGGGATCAGAGTGTTTTTGCAGGGTCCTTCCGGTCGTTGGTTCGGTATACCGATTACTGGAACGGAAAGCGCCACGTCTTTTATGCCCGTAATCAAATCCCGTTCGCACGCCATGGCAATGATGAAGTCGGGACGCTGTTTTTGGATTTCTTTTCGAGCCTCCTCCCCTCCCCTAACCGTGGTCATCCGACACGGGTATTCTTGCGCCATCTGTTTGATCTCTTTGCGCACCGAAACCTGAAGGCAACGGGGCAGCAAGATCAGCAACGTCGGCTCTCCGACCTGAGACCCTTGGAGCCGAGTCACTGCATTGTTGACCTTGATGAACGAATGCCCCACCTTGTCCCGGGATTGGCCGAGCCGTCTTCCCAGCCAGACCGCCTTGGGAAGAAGAAAAAACAGGAAGCGTTCACTGAAACGGTATGGAAGGATCCGAATGTCGAACACAACTTGAATGAACAGCAACACGTACATCAAACCCGGAAAAACCAAACCGAACACCAGCAAGCTGTGAACCGCCCATCGCCAAGCCGGCGCCAGTTGTTGAAGGCGCGGCTCCGCAAGATACCACAATAAGAGGCATCCGGCCGTCATCAGCAGTACTGTCACGAGGCCGAGGGCCATGAATTTGAGCTTGGATTCCGTAATGGCCGGCTCCAAGGCGTCAAGATCACCGCTCCAGTCGGACCATTCATCGCCCAGCTTACGGTCCTGCTTCCGCGAATTGACGCCGATCGTGCTCTCTGTTTCCGTCTGATCTTGGCTAACAACCGGCATGCTTCAAACCTTCCGGCAAAGTCGTCCGATGAACATAGTCATGATTCCTGAACCAGGTGACAGCCTCTTCCAGGGCCCGCTCAACCGGCGTTTGGGAAATACCCAGTTCCCGGACCGCCTTGGTATTATCGAAAAACATTTTTCGTTTGGCCATCCTCACCGCATTAAGACAAATCAGAGGTTCCCGGTGGGTGATACTTCTCGATACGGCCTCAGTCACATACGCTGCCGCGAGCACCGGGGCATAGGGCAGTCGGATTTTCGGCGCGGGCAATCCCGAGGCCTCAGCCAGTAATCGAAAAATCTCAGCCAATGTGAGATTTCGACAACCTAAAATGTATTTCTCGCCCGGTTTGCCCCTCTGATGCGCTAAAATATGACCTTCGGCAACGTCTTCAACGTGGACGAGATTCAATCCAGTGTCCAAAAAAGCGGGTATCTTCCCGTTCAGAAAATCCACGATCATCTTACCCGTGGGCGTAGGCTTTCTATCTCCGGGACCCACCGGCGTACTCGGATTTACTATTACTACAGGAAGTCCTTTTCCGTTATAAGCCAGGGCTTTCTGTTCGGCAAGGTATTTGGAGCGCTTGTACGGTCCGCAGAGGTCTCGCTCTTTCACAGGGGTGGTCTCGTCTCCCGGCGACCCGTTTTTCGGAATTCCCAAAGCGCCGACCGTGCTTGTGTACACGACTCGATGGACATTCACGGCCAAGGCCGCCTCGAGCACGTTCACCGTACCTTGCACGTTGGTTTCGTACATATCCGAAGGATTGGGAACCCAGAGCCGGTAATCCGCAGCAACATGAAACACCGTGTCGCAGCCTTTGGCGGCCCTCACAACGGACTCGCAATCCCGCACATCACCGAAAACGGTTTCCGCCTCAAGAGATGAGAGCATCTCTCTATCGGACGCCGGCCGCACCAAGGCCCGGACGTGGTCTCCCCGTTCAACCAGCAAGCGGGTTAGATGGCCTCCGATGAACCCGGTGGCGCCCGTAACCAGGACTTTCAATCGCTCAGTCCCCGCTCCCAATATGTCCGTTTTTCAGAAACTGACTGTACCTGCCCAGAGCCAATAAAGGGAAGCAATTCCGGTAATTTTGGTAACGAATCATGAAATATTTGGGAAAGCCCGTTCCGGTAAACGCTTTTTCTTCCCATGATCCGTCTTCTTTCTGGCGATCCAGTAAGAATCGGATCCCTCTGCTCACTTCCGGCGACTCCGCCTCTCCCGCCGCCATCAGAGCCAGAAGAGCCCAGGCTGTCTGGGAAGGCGTGCTGGAGCACTCGCTGTAAGAGCACTTATGGTAACTATCGCACGTTTCCCCCCATCCGCCGTCTTCATTTTGTCGCTCCTTGAGCCAAGCCACCGCACGCCTGACATACGGTCGACTCATGTTTTCCCCGATACCCTTCAAACCGCTCAGTACGGACCACGTGCCATAGATGTAATTCACACCCCATCTGCCCCACCATGCACCGCTCTCTTCCTGCTTTTCACGAACGAACCGGATGGCGGCTTTCGCAAGAGGATGATCCCCTTTATACCCAAAGCACCCCATCATTTCCAGCACTCGACCTGTCAGGTCCGCCGTGCTGGGATCGATCATGGCTTTCAAATCGCCGAACGGTATCTTATTCAAATATTGATTGCTGTTGTCTTTGTCAAAGGCTCCCCAGCCGCCATCACGGCTTCTCATCGCCAGCACCCATTCCATTCCGGCCTTCAGACGATCCGGGACGTCGCCATTTCCACCGTTCAGAACCCTCTTCAGAACCATGAGTACAACAGCCGAGTCGTCCACGTCCGGGTAGTGGCTGTTAGAAAATTCGAACGCCCATCCCCCGGCCTTTCCGGAAGGAACCCGGACTTGCCAGTCGCCACCCGAAAAAATCTGCTTATTCAGTAACCACTGGGCGCCTTTCTGAACCGAAGGATGCTCCGGCGGCACCCCCGACGCCAGCAGGGCCAGGCAGGTAAGGCCGGTGTCCCACACCGGGGACACACACGCCTGCAGCTCGAGTGAATGCTCACGTCGAATGCAGAATCGTTCCAGGGCTTCCAAACCCTTCTGGATTATCGGATGATCTACCGGGTAACCCAGTGTGTGGAGGGCAAGAAGCGAGTTGACCATTGGGGGCTGGATTCCCGCCCAGTCACCCGTCCCAACTCGTTCACGGGCTTTGTGGGGAGCAGGATTGTGAGCGGAATCAGGGTAGCCCGTGCCCAACTGGAAAATCGGTATACGGAAAGAATGAAGTTCGGCGGGAGCAACATAATCTCAACGGGCAGTGAAGGGACGTCTTTCCACGGAAAACAACCGAACAGGGCCAGGAAGATCTTGGTGAATATCCTAGCCTGGTAAATCCCCCCTTCGTCCAGGATAAATTCCTTCGCCCGCCGCATTTCGGGCATGTCAGTGGGAACGGCCGCCAACTTGAGCGCGAAATACGCTTCTATCGTCGTGCTGATATCTCCAGGCCCTCCATGATAAATGCTCCAAGTTCCGTCCGCCCTCTGGGTTTCAAGTATATGATTTCTGATCAGCCTCGTTTTTTCGGGTTCGTTCAAACCCAAAAAAGCCAACAACATCAAGTACTCGGCGGTTATGGTCTCATTGGATTCGAGAGGATACCACCAGTACCCTTCGGAGTCCTGGTCGCGGAAGAAATGATCCTGAGTCCGGGCGACGGCATTCTCTATCCGTTCGTGCAACCGAAGTTCCGGCTCATGTTGCGTGATTGGCATTCTCTTCTCCCAGCGATAAATCCTGAAATAGACTTGACGCACCGGTTCACATGACACGGCAGGCTCGATCCCTTATGTACTCCTCGGGTAAAGACCCGCCGCCGGGCAAAGTACCACTCTGTTATAGGGATCGAAAACAACCAGTCATTCTCTCGAACAGGCCTGTCCTCGGCGCCGTTTTCGATCAGTCCGACTCAGAGCCCTTTTTCAGGGCGCGTTCTTGAATTCGCATTCTCTCAATAAGATCGTCGAACGACGCTTTGCGAATTACGTTGCCAAAGGACCTGTTATAGTTGCGAACAATTCCCACACCGTCAATGTCGACTTCTACGATCAGCCATCGTTCGTCTTCTTTTTGAAGGTAGTAAGAAACCGGAATGACATCGTCCCTTCTGCGAATCCTGGTGAGAACCATCTTACGGCCGTCGACCTCGGATTCGCCTGTGATTTCCAGTTCCTCACGCCTTAGGAAATTCAAAACCAATTTTGTGTAGGATTCAAGAAATAACGCTTTGAACAAACTCAGGAACTCGTCACGTTTCTGATCCGTAAGCTCATCCCACTTCGCCCCCAGCGCGCCCCGAGCCATCTCGACCTGGTCAAAATTCGCCACTATGAGATTCTTTATGGCTCCGGCCTTTCCGCTCTGGCCCTCTTCCTTAGGATCCACCCGGTCTTCGAGAACGTCCGAAATGCTTTCCAGGAGATTCCTCACATGGTCCGTCGGTCCCTTCTCAACAGGGTATGCCATGACCGCCAAGGACCCGAGCGAACAAAGGCAGATAGCCTGTAACAGAAGATGCCTATTTTTGCGAAGTACTTCACGCATTCCACCACGCGCTCGTATCAATCGTGTGTTGCGGTAACGTTCGTAGAATGAGAACATAAACTTCAATGCGTTCCTGTATAATTATTTCCGTCCCGGCCGCTGCTTGGCAACAAAATTCGACAAGAATACTTGTCTAGTTCCCGTTGAGTTCGATCGGCTTACCTCTCCCGATGCTCGCCGAGTCCTGATCTGCCTCCAAGATCCCGGAAGCATACAACAGATTCACTTTGGCCACATGGAAATCGTACAGATTCAATAAATAGTCTCCACGATTCTTTCCATACTGATCGAGCGCTTCCAGGGCATCTCGAAGATCTCCTACTCCCATATCAAAGTCTGCAATAGCGGTAACGACCCACTTTCGGGAAACCCTGGCCGACCTCTGATACGCGGACGCCGCATCCCTTGCTCGAATCACATCCTGGTAGTAGTTAGCAGCCTGGAGGGCGACTCCGTTTTCAGCCACATCCCTCTCGCGCTCGAGAGCCAACTGTTCGATTTTGGCGCGGTCGATGTCAGCCTGGCTCAGCCCGAAGTCCAAGTGCCATTCACCTCCGAGCACCAATCCAATGTATTCCTCGTTAAACTCGTCGCTGATATAGGCGTCGTTGAATCTTTCACGCCCGGGAGCCCTGGCGACCGCACCCCGAAGCGCAGCAAAGAAGTCCGGATACCGATCCGACTGGAGAGCCTCGTACTGATACTCTTTTGCCAAAATGGCCTTTTCCAGCCGGAGGATTTCCGGCCGGGAGACCACCGCCGTTTCGCTATAGAACGACTCTTGCTTCAGATCAGTCTCCAAGTCCGGTAATTGGCGGTCCTCGATCTCGAAATCCTGATCGTCCGGGTATTCCATTAAAGATTTAAGCGCACGGTGCGCTTTGTTTCTAGCCGATCTCACCCGCGCTTTGCTTTGCTCCAAGGCTCCCCACTGGGATTCCACGCGATAGCGGTCCGTCAACTCCACGTTGGCGGCGCCGAGTTCGATCAGTCTATCGACCTTCTCGCGAAGGTCTCTCAGGTACCGATCTCCCTCCTCGACGGCCGCTTGCCCCATGAGGGCCAACGCCAGTCCGTAGTAACGTATCCGGACATCCCGAAGGATCTCTCTCCTGAGCTGTTCTAAATGCAGCTCCTCCGCACGTACAGACTGCTCGGCCGCTTTTCTGCTATTAGAAAGTTTTCCAAATGTGTACAATGGTTGCGTTACGGCGAGTTCTATGCGTGCGAACACGTTTATGGATGAGTAGTCGGTACGCGACGTACGTGAGACAATCTCTCCGTCTTGCACAAAGGGCTTCTCGGCATCGGATGCGGGACCTGTGAGCATCAGCAGATCGACTTGAGGAAAGAAAGCCGCCTGGGACTTGGCAAGATCTTGTTCGGCCGCTTCGATCAGCAGCCGGGCCTTGGCCAGATCGGAACATCGTTTCAAGGCCAGCGCCTCGATTTCCGCCAGGTTCAGAACCTCCTTTGTCTCGTCATTCTCGGCGCCAACGATGGCATCGAAGAAACCACACTGAAACGGCCCCAACGTCAGAAACACAATAAGAACGTATTTCACAGGAGCAGCCCAATTCACGGCAAAGTCCTCCTCTCGGCAGGGCAGAACGTTCGAGTCCAGAAGATAGAGGAGAGTATCACCTGGATGATGAAAGTTTCAGGCTTCTGTTCTTACGTTATGACCTTCACTAAGTACTGTATTTTCTTACGAGAGCCACTGCTGCGTCAATCATTTTCTGTAAGTGCTTCCATGGGGACTTGGTCCGTTTGGAACATTTTAAAACGGGCGCCCGGTTCAAACTCCGAGAAGACAAAAGCCGGAAGAGAATGAAAGACAAAGATTTTTGGGTTGAAATCCGAAGAGATTGCACTATATCTTGCAACCGGTTACCCCGTTCACGCCCGGCGGAAATGAGTGCCCCCGTTTCCTGACGTTAGGTGGCTCCAAGCCGGGAGATCGGAAAGGAGTGTACATGATTCTAGACCTCGTTTTGGGCTTTTTTTCGAACGATCTTGCCATCGACTTGGGAACGGCGAATACACTGGTATACGCCAAAGGCAAAGGGATCGTCCTTAGGGAACCGTCGGTGGTTGCAGTGCGGAAAGACGCGCGGGGTTATGGGAAGGTGCTGGCCGTTGGAACCGAAGCGAAAAAGATGCTGGGAAGGACTCCGGCAAACATCGTCGCCGTTCGTCCGATGAAGGATGGTGTAATCGCCGATTTTGAAGTGACCGAGGCGATGCTGCGGCATTTCATACGCAAAGTTCATAATCGTCGAACTCTGATCCGGCCTCGTATAATAATAGCCGTTCCTTCGGGCATTACTCAGGTGGAAAAAAGGGCTGTGCGAGAATCCGCCGAATCCGCCGGTGCTCGGGAGGTGTATTTGATCGAGGAACCCATGGCGGCCGCCATCGGCGCAGGTCTTCCGGTCACGGAACCCACGGCCAATATGGTCGTGGACATCGGCGGCGGGACCACCGAGGTGGCGGTCATCAGCCTCGCCGGTATCGTGTACTCGAAATCGGTTCGTGTTGGGGGAGACAAGATGGACGAGGCCATCCTCCAGTACATCAAGAGAAACTATAATCTGCTCATCGGTGAACGATCGGCCGAGGCCATCAAGATCACCATCGGTAACTCGTATCCGGATGAAAAAGTAGAAACAATGGAAATAAAGGGTCGCGATCTCGTTTCGGGAATTCCGAAGACTCTGACCATTGATTCGGACGAGGTACGTAAGGCCATATCCGAACAAATACAAACCATCGTAGATACGCTCAAGATCGCCCTCGAGCAGACACCTCCCGAGTTGGCGGCCGACATTGTGGATGGAGGCATTACACTCACCGGTGGAGGAGCTCTGTTGAAAAACCTCGAAAAGCTGCTGCGAGAGGAAACGAAGCTTCCGATTAACGTGACGGAGGATCCGCTTTCCACTGTGGTGCTTGGTTCAGGCAAGGCTCTGGACGAAATAAAGACATTGAAAGAAGTCCTCATCGAATAGCAGACCGCTCAGATTTATTTAAATGAAGGATTCTTCACCAAGCTGTTTTTTTCTAGCAGCATACCCCTAACAGCCGTTCCCTCCGGAATACTCTTCGATCGCCCTGGTGATGGCCGGCCGAGGGTTAGAGTGGCGCCGTTTCGCGGACCTCATGATGTTCGGCGCGACACTGAACGATTCGGTAGTGATTTACTTGAATTATCTCGTTTTGCATGCCATCATTTCAAGCGTGAAGCCTGTTAAAAAAACCGGCCTCTCTTTGTTATCCACTTACAGCCCCGAGCTGGATGGTGAAACGCGCGCTGTTAATTACATCCATTTTGTTCCTGGTCATGATTGTCTTGGGAAGCTTCATCTCGTCCGAGAGAGGAGGAGCCAACTTCGGCTTCGTCCAGTCCGCGACCCTGGAAGCGATCGCACCCTTGGCGAAAGGATTTGACGCCGCCACCGCCTTTTTGATGTCCATCTGGGAATCTTATGTTGATCTAGTGCACACCAAACACCAGAGCGGGATTTTGAGGAAACAATTGGAGGAACTTCGCTGGGAACTGAACCAGTACAAGGAAGAGCGCCTGGAAAATCAGAGGCTGCGAAGTCTCCTGGAATTCAAGACGGACGTGCCCACGCCGATGATCCCGGCGCAAGTCGTGGCCCGAGACCCGTCCGAATGGTTTGAAACCGTCATCATCGACAAAGGCTCCAATCAGGGAGTAAGGAAAGACATGGCGGTCGTTGCGTCCAGCGGGGTCGTGGGCCGGATTACAGGCGCCTCGGCTCACTACTCAAAAGTGCTGCTGATTTTGGATCGAAATAGTGCAGTGAGCGCTATTCTACAGAACAGCCGCGCCAGAGGAATTCTGTCGGGAAGAGGCGACGAGCTCTGCAGCTTGAGATACGTTTCGCCATCCATTCAAACCGGAAAAGGAGAATCCGTGATAGCTTCCGGTTTGAGCGGTGTCTTTCCCAAGGGCCTGCTGCTCGGAACCGTAGTGAGTGTGGAACACAGACCCGGAGACCTGTTTCAGCGCATTACGGTAAAGCCTGCCGTGAACTTTTCCACACTCGAACAGGTGATGGTAATACTGCAACGGAATCAGCCTTTGGTTCCGGAGGGACCGGAAGAAGATCAAGATGCGGACAGCTAATGCCATTCTTTTTCTTGTCTGGGCGGTCGTTCTTTTCGTAATCCAGTCTTCCGGTCTGGGAATCTCGACGGCTTTCAGAACGTGCGACGCCGGCGTCATCCTTTTAATATACCTCGGGTTGTGCCATTCCCTGCTGGTAGCGGCGCCAACGGTTCTATTCTCGGCGATGTTAATGGATTCGTTCTCCGGAGCGGCCCCTGGTGCTTTTCTATTACTTTATTGCGCTCTTTTCGCATTGGCCTATTTCGGAGGGAAAAAAATGGACCTCCGATTTTGGTTGTACCGCATAGTAGCTGTTTTTATTCTGGATATTTCCTTCAGGGTGCTTATTCCCGGATTGGTCTCGTTTCCCTACGATCCCGTTTTCGTTCCTGAAGCGCGCACGTTCAGGAACAGTGTCTTGACGGCCGCCGCAAGCCCTTTACTTTTCTTGCTTTTTGACCGTTCCGAGACCTGGGTGGAATCGCTTATCAGTGATCAGCGTGGTCAAGGATGAATCGTTCTATCGGTCCATTGGATTTACCCGATGTTACGGATTTTGAGGGCCGGTTCAAGAACCTCGCCGTAGTGGCCTTCATACTCGTCATCATTCTTGTGCTACGGTTGTTCTACCTTCAGATCCTTGAAGGCGAGACCTATTACGACCTGTCCATACATAACCGGATCCGATTGCGATATCTGATGCCGCTACGTGGCCTGATCCTGGATCGCCATGGTCGCATACTGGTTAGCAACCGTCCGTCGTTCAGTGTGTATGTAGACATGGACTATGTGAGGGATCAGGTAAAACTGGCCAACGAGTTGGCGGAAATCTTGGGTTTTACTCAAGAAGAAATCATGGCTCAGATGAAACTTGGGAAGCGGGAAGCGTATTCGAACAGAATCCTCCTCAAGTCCGACGTTTCCTGGGCGGAACTCTCCTTGGCGGAAACGCGTCGTTATGAGATCCCGGGCCTCGTGATTCAGGCGGAGCCCAAACGCGACTATGTATATCCCGGATTAGCGTCACATGTGCTGGGGTATCTGGGTGAAATCAACAAAGACGAACTGGATCAGGACGGCTTTTCGGGCACTTTCGTGGGCGAGTACATCGGTAAGAGCGGCATCGAGAAAGCAGCGGAGACTTACTTGCGCGGCCGTAAAGGAGGCCGGCATATCGAAGTGGACGCAGCGGGCAGGGAGACGACTGCACTCACTCAAGTCGATGCGTTACCGGGCGACAATGTGTACCTGTCCCTCGACATGGATCGTCATCGCGCCATCGAAGAGCAACTGCAAGACAAAGTCGGCGCCGTCGTAGCGATGGACCCTGTGACGGGAGAGGTATTGGGGATGGCTTCCAGTCCCGGTTTCGATCAGAACATATTTGTTCAGGGTATCTCGACCGAGACATGGAAGGCCATCAGGGACAATAGATTCAATCCGCTCCAGAACCGCGCGATGCAAGGGCAATATTCACCCGGATCCATCTATAAGATTGTGACCGCATTGGCAGCCCTGTCTGAGGGAGTCATTACACCCAACACCTTGCTGGATTGTCACGGCTCCTACAAGCTGGGAAACCGCGAGTACCACTGCTGGAAGACTTGGGGGCACGGCCGTGTGGATCTTAAAAGGGCGATCACCGAATCGTGCGACATCTTTTTCTACCAAGTCGGCCAACGCCTCGGAGTCGACGTCATCGCCCGCTACGCAAAGGAGTTCGGTCTTTCGGAAAAAACGGGGATCGTCATCGAACCTGAACGCGAAGGATTGATTCCGACCAGCGGATGGAAATTGAAACGATTCGGCATACCCTGGCAAAAAGGGGAAACACTGTCCGCAGCCATAGGGCAGAGCTTTAATCTGGTGACACCGCTCCAGTCGGCCATACTCATTTCAACCGTGGCCAATGGGGGAAGCGTTCCGGTCCCTGCCTTGATTCGACGCATTGAAACCGCGCAGGGCCGATTGGTGAGTTCTTTCGAGCCCGCAATCCGCAAGGTCACCTCGGTCAATGCCGCTCACATGGACTTGCTTCGAAAAATCCTGGAGCAAGTGGTCAGCGATCCATCAGGTACGGGGAAGAAAGCATCGGTGGAGAATCTGTCCGTGGCCGGTAAGACCGGGACTGTTCAGATCGTCGCTCTCAAAGATCCCAAACGCCGGATGAAGACCGAGGACGTACCATATGAATTCAGGGATCACGCCTGGTTCGTATGCTTTGCGCCCGTGGAGAACCCCAGGATCGCCCTGTCCGTCCTGGTGGAGCACGGCGGACACGCCGGCGCCGTCGCGGCGCCCATCGCAAAGCATATTTTGGAAACTTGGCTCCGGATATACGGCCCGGAGGACAGACAAGAACATTTCGCCGGAGCGGATACACGCTTTATAGAGTGAGGGATACGTTATGTTCGACCGAAGGCTGGTCAAACATTTCGACTGGGTATTGCTTGTTATGATGGTGGTGCTGTGTGTGGTAGGCCTTGCCAACCTGTATAGTACAACAGTCTTATCCATGGGAAAGACCATATTCTATAAACAACTTATGTGGTTTACTATTGGGTTTGCCATTGTATTTCTAAGTTTATTGTTCAATTATCACACACTTGAACAGTTTGCACTGCCGCTTTACGGGGTCACTTTACTTCTTCTCGCAGCTACCCTGGTCATCGGACCTACGGTATCAGGATCCAAACGCTGGTTGGTCCTGGGTCCCATGACAGTCCAGCCCTCGGAACTGGCCAAACTGACATTGATCATAGTATTGGCTCGTATCTTCTACCGAAAGGACCTGCATGAGAGTCTGGGCTTCCGGGATCTTATCTTGCCGGTTTGTGTGATGGGGGCCCCCGCCCTGCTCATTCTGAAGGAGCCGGATTTGGGTACGGCCATTATGTTTTTTTTCGTAGGAGGCTCCATCGTGTTGTTCATACGCGTTCGCTGGCAAGTGGTTGCCGCATTCGCGGGAATTCTGCTGACCTCCTTACCTTTCGTATGGAAAATGCTCAAGCAGTACCAGAAGAGTAGAATATTGACCTTTTTCAACCCGGACTGGGACCCGCTCGGGGCTGGGTATCACGTAACTCAGTCTAAAATAGCCGTGGGCTCCGGCCGCATGGCGGGCAAGGGATTCCTCTCCAGCACACAGAGTAATCTGAACTTCCTCCCTGAGCATCATACGGACTTTGCGTTTTCCGTATTGGCGGAAGAGTGGGGGTTTCTGGGATCGGTCCTCGTGATCCTGTTGTACCTGGCCCTGATTGCCTGGGGATTGAGGGTTGGGAGACGATCTAAAGACACGTTTGGAGCCTTACTCACCGTGGGGATCGTTGCCATGATATTTTGGCCCATGGTGATCAATATCGGAATGGTGACCGGGATAATGCCGGTGGTCGGAATCCCCCTGCCATTGATCTCCTATGGCGGTTCCAACGCGGTCACCACCCTCTTCGCGTTGGGGCTGCTCATGAATATCAGCATGCGTCGATTTCTCTTTAAATAATGAGCTGTGTTTGTTTCGCTTTTTTGGAAAGCGGGGGCACCGGCGAAAAAAATCTTTGACAATGCCTCCAAAATGAGTTACGAAATCCACATTGTTTGAGAACGTTCTTCTTTTCACATTCTCAAAAGGAGTGGCCTCTAGATGGTTGATATTGATAAGTCGCTGTTGCTCCAGATGGTCAACTTCCTCTTCCTTCTTTGGATTCTGAACATTATTCTCTATCGTCCCATCCGCCGTATCCTCGCGGAGAGGAAACAGCGCGTTGACGGGTTTCTCCTGGACATCAAACGCCTGGGGCAACAGATCGAAGAGCAGAAGAATGAAATCGCCGATCTGACCAATCTCGCCCGAAAGAAGGGATTTGAAGAGAAGGAGGCTCTGAAACAGGAAGGTCACAAGGAACAGGAACGTCTCCTGGATGAAATCAACGCTCAGATGGAAGCCAAAATATCCGACGTCAAAGCTCATATTGCCGCCGATATCACGGCCGCCCGAAAAACGCTCCAATCCCAGATCCATTTTTTCGCGCGGGAGCTCGTCACCAAGATTCTCGGGAGACAAATCGGATGAATGCATTCAGTAGATCCTCTGGTAAATACGCCGCTGCTTTGCTAGCGGTCTTTTTTCTGTGCTCGCTGGCCACCCTGGTTTTAGCGTCCGATCCGGCCGGTGAGCATGCAGTGGGCGAAGCTGCGTCGCACGGCGCTTCCTCTGAGAAGCTATGGGACCTCCTGTACCGCACCGTATGCTTTGGTGTCGTCTTTTTCGTCCTTTTTTTCCTCCTCAGGAAACCGCTTCCCAGGTTTCTCTCTGATCGGCGTGCGACCATAAAGCGCGAGTTGGATGAGTTGGAGAAGAAGAGAACGGAAGGCGAGGCCATGCTGGTCGATTTCAAGAAAAAGGTCCAGGAAATCGAAAAGCAGCGCGAAGTCGTCATCGCTGAATACGTGAAAGAGGGCGAGGCTGAAAAAGCAAAGATCATCGAACAGGCCAAACTGACCGGCCGGCGAATTGAAGAACAAGCGCGTTGGGCCATTCAGCAGGAAATCAAGAAGGCTAAAATGGAACTTCAAGCCGAAGTTGCGGATCTCGCCACGGCCATGGCTGAAGATATTATCCGGAAAAACATGAACAAAGACGATGAGAAACGACTCGTCGACGAATACATTGCAAAGGTGGTGGAAACGGCGTGAGCAGCAAAGCTATAGCAAGACGTTATGCCAGGGCCTTGCTGGCCATCGGCAAGGAAGATGGCCACTATCTCAAGTACGGGGAAGAACTCAACGACTTCGCCACCTTCTTGAAGGAGAACAAGCAGGTTGTTGATTCCCTGACCAATCCTCTTTACAACCTTCATAACCGCAAGAAAGTTCTCGAATTCGTTCTCGAAAAAGCGGGCTATACGCCTATTTCGAGCAACTTTTTGAAACTCTTGTTGGAAAAGAACCGCGTACGCTTTACGGGGGAAATCAACGAATTCTACCGTAAGCTGACCGATGAACTCCAGGGGATCAGCACGGCGACTATCATCTCCGCAACGGATCTATCCGGCGAGGTTGTCAAACAAGTTCAGGACGCCATAGCTAAAATCACCAACAAGCAAATTCGGCTGAAACTGGAAGTGGATCCTTCTCTCATCGGCGGAATTGTTACACGAGTGGGTGATCTGAATTTTGACGGAAGCGTTCGAACTCAGTTACTGAGTATCAAAGAATCTTTGAAGAGGGGTGAATAGGCTCTATGGAAATAAAAGCAGATGAAATCAGTCAGGTAATTAAAGAGCAGATCGAGCGATACACGAAAGCCGTAGATGTATCCGAGACGGGCACTGTGTTGAGCGTCGGGGACGGCGTCGCCAAGGTATACGGCGTCGAGAACTGCATGGCCATGGAGCTTTTGGAATTCCCCGGCGGCATCTTGGGTCTTGCGCTCAACCTCGAGGAAGACAGCGTGGGTGTGGCCATTCTCGGTGAAGTTACCCACATCAAAGAAGGAGATATGGTCAAACGTACGGGTCGAATCGCCGAGGTTCCCGTGGGCGAGCCCGTACTTGGACGGGTGCTGGACGCCGTTGGCGCCCCCATAGACGGCAAAGGTCCCGTAGAAGCCACCGAGTATCGTCGCGTGGAAAAAGTGGCCCCGGGCGTTATTGCACGTCAAAGTGTTAGAGAGCCCATGTTCACCGGTCTCAAGGCCATCGACGCCATGACGCCCATCGGACGGGGACAGCGGGAACTCATTATCGGCGACCGTCAGATCGGAAAGACCGCCATCTGTGTGGATGCCATCCTGAACCAGAAAGGACAGAACGTAAAGTGCATCTACGTTGCGGTCGGGCAAAAGAAGTCCACCGTGGCGCAAGTCGTGGAGGTTTTTCGTCGGAATGGCGCCATGGAATACACGACCGTAGTTTGCGCGACCGCTTCCGATCCGGCCACGATGCAGTACGTCGCCCCTTACGCGGGATGCGCCATGGGCGAATACTATAGAGATAGAGGCGAGCACGCGCTTATCATTTATGACGACCTCAGCAAGCAGGCGGTGGCTTACAGGCAGGTTTCTCTTCTGCTCAGGCGCCCGCCCGGTCGCGAGGCCTTCCCCGGTGACATCTTTTATAACCACTCCCGTCTACTGGAACGTGCGGCCAAATTGAACGACGAGTTAGGAGGCGGATCCCTGACGGCGCTCCCGATCATCGAGACGCAAGCGGGTGACGTTTCGGCTTACATTCCTACGAACGTGATCTCGATCACCGACGGTCAGGTATACCTGGAGCCGAGTCTTTTCTTCTCCGGCGTCCGCCCCGCCATCAACGTCGGCCTGAGTGTCAGCCGGGTGGGCGGCAGCGCCCAGACCAAAGCCATGAAACAGGTCGCTGGTTCTCTCCGTCTCGATCTTGCCCAATTCCGTGAACTCGAAGCGTTCGCCCAGTTCGGAAGCGAGCTCGACAAGGCGACCCAATCCCAGCTGAACCGAGGAATGCGTCTCGTGGAACTGCTTAAACAGCCTCAATATCAGCCCATGCCGGCGGAAAAGCAGGTCCTTATACTGTATGCCGGCACTCGAGGATACTTGGACAAATATCCGCTCAACGCGGTGCAGGCATTTGAGACACAGCTGTTCGAGTTCGTCGAGAGCAAGTACGCGGATGTGTTGACCGAGATTGCTCAAAAGAAAGTCATCAGCGATGACCTGGATAGCAAGCTCAAAAAGGTCATTGGCGAGTTTGACCAAATCTTCCAACCTGCGGCGTAACAGGGAACGCTCATGCCATCACTCAGAGACGTCAAACGAAAAATATCTGCCGTCAAAAAGACGAAGCAGATTACCAAGGCGATGAACATGGTCTCCGCTGCCAAGCTTCGCGGGGCCCAGACCAAAATGGAGCAATTCAAACCGTACGCCGATAAGATGTCCGAGGTCCTCGAAGGCTTGTCCCTGAGGTGCGATCCGGATATTCATCCATTGCTGGTATCCAGAGAAGAGATCAAGAACGTAGAACTCATTCTGGTTACATCCGATCGCGGTCTATGTGGAAGTTACAACACCAACCTGATCAACTTCGCTCAGAAGTGGATGCGGCAACAACAGGCCGACGGGCGAACCCCGCTACTCACGGTCATTGGCCGCAAGGGTCGGGACTTTTTCAGACGACGGAAAGTCGGTTTCCGGGCCACCTACACGGATTATTATGGAAGTTACGACTACACCGTCGCACAAGAGATCGCCCAGAAGAGTATCGACGGGTATCTTGTCGAAGAACTCGACGAAATCTATGTTCTCCATGCCGAGTTCATCAACGTCGGCGTTCAGAGACCAAGGCTCAGAAGGCTGGCCCCAATGGCCCCCCTGGCCTGCGCGCCCGGCGAGGAACCACCCCGGTTAGTGGAATATCTGTGTGAGCCTTCGGCGGAGCAACTCCTCATCGAGCTGCTGCCGAAAAATATGAATGTGCAAATCATGAGCGTGTTGCTGGAGGCGGTTGCCGCCGAACATGCAGCTCGAATGACCGCCATGGACAATGCTCAATCGAACTGCAAAGACATGCTTGACAGATTGACTCTCGTATACAACAAAGCACGCCAAGCATCCATTACTACTGAACTCATGGACATTGTCGGTGGTGCGGAGGCATTGAAAGGTTAATCAGACAGGAGGTTTCAACCGCCATGAATATCGGAACAATCTCCCAGGTTATCGGACCGGTGGTAGACGTTCAATTCGAGGAAGGGAAATTACCCAACATCCTCACGGCTCTGCTCGTTTCCAATCCGGCCATCAACGATGAAGTAGACAACCTGGTTTTAGAAGTAGCGCAGCACCTAGGCGACAACATGGTGCGCACAATAGCCATGGACGTGACCGACGGTCTCGTGCGGGGCATGAAAACAAAAGACACGGAAAACCCGATCCAGATGCCTGTAGGCGAGGAAACCCTGGGACGTGTTTTGAACGTCGTCGGAAGGCCCGTGGACGGCCTTGGGCCTGTGAAGGCCAAGACCTATTACCCCATCCACAGACCAGCGCCTTCCTTCGTGGATCAGGACACATCCGTCAATGTCCTCGAAACAGGCGTCAAAGTCATCGATCTCTTGGTCCCGTTCCCACGCGGCGGCAAGATGGGGATGTTTGGCGGCGCTGGTGTCGGAAAGACCGTGGTCATGATGGAAATGATCCATAACATCGCCATGCAACACGGTGGTATTTCCGTGTTTGCGGGCGTTGGCGAGCGGACCCGTGAAGGCAACGACCTGTACCACGAAATGAAGGACTCCGGAGTTCTCCCCAGAGCGGCCCTGATTTACGGCCAGATGACGGAACCCCCCGGAGCTCGAGCCCGAGTCGCTATTTCGGCCCTTACCGCAGCCGAGTATTTCCGTGACGAGCAGGGACAGGACGTTCTTCTTTTTGTTGACAACATCTTCCGATTCACCCAGGCGGGTTCCGAGGTTTCTGCAACCCTGGGCCGCATGCCTTCCGCTGTGGGGTACCAACCGACCCTGGGAACGGACCTCGGTGAACTTCAAGAACGTATTACCTCCACAACCAAAGGTTCCATCACGTCGGTCCAGTGTGTGTACGTCCCTGCCGACGACCTCACGGACCCGGCGCCGGCTACGACCTTCTCCCATTTGGATGGAACCGTGGTTCTCTCCAGGCAGATCGTCGAGCTGGGAATCTATCCGGCCGTGGATCCGTTGGATTCCACGTCACGAATCCTGGACCCCAACGTACTTGGCGAGGAGCATTACTCGACCGCAAGGCAGGTCCAGCAGATTCTCCAGAAGTACAAAGACCTTCAGGATATCATCGCCATTCTCGGTATGGACGAGCTCTCTGACGAAGACAAACTGACGGTTTCCCGCGCCCGCAAGATCCAACGATTTCTTTCTCAGCCCTTTCACGTGGCGGAGGAATTTACAGGACAAAAGGGCGCATATGTGAAGGTTGCGGACACGGTTCGGGCGTTCAAGGAAATCGTTCAAGGCAAGCACGACGATCTTCCCGAACAAGCTTTTTACATGGTCGGCACGATAGAGCAAGCCATCGAGAAGGCCAAACGTCTCGCTCAAGACTAAAAGGAACGGTATGGCAAACAAGATTCTACTTGAGGTGGTCACTCCGGATAGAGTGGTAGCCAGCCGGGAGGTCGACATTGTGGTTGCACCAGGCTATGATGGTGAATTCGGTGTATTGCCTGGTCATATTCCTTTCCTGACCTCCCTGCGCATCGGAGAGATGTACTATCGTGACGGAAGCGAGACGAATTACTTTGCCATTAGCGGCGGTTATGTCGAGGTCCAATCGGAAAAGGTAACCATCTTGGCCGAAGCGGCCGAGGCGGCCCGGGATATCGATGTGGATCGCGCCAGGCGGGCTCGCGAAAGGGCTGAGGAACGCCTTCGAAAGGCGAAACAGGAAGGTCTCGACTTCCTTCAGGCGGAGGTAGAGTTGAGACGAGCGATAGTTCGCCTCAAGGTTGCGGAGCGCCGACTCAGCGCATAGTTTCCTATCTCCGTCTAAAAGCACAATCAAGCGTTTTCAAGAAGGGCAAGCATAAGCTTGCCTTTCTTTATTATTAGGGGTAGAGTTCGCCATAAAATGAGGTCCCGAAGACATACAGTATCCTTTTCCATCAAAACAGTGAGCTGAAAGCCATACAGAAATGCATATTTCCTGCGCGCATCTTCCAGGACTACACTGTCCGGTCTTTTATTGGGGCGCGTGTTTGTGAATTCTAGTCACACCCCCGTTCGTTGCGAAACGTTTCCCATGCTCCCGGGCATGCGTCGCCTTTTTCTTTCTTTTGCCTGGGGAAGCACTCTTGTTTCCGCCATCCTTCCATCGCTCCAGACGCCTTCCGTTGTCCGGCAGGGATCGCCCGGCCCTGTTCAATCTGTTGATTTCACAAAAAGACTTGACTTTTACCCTGGTGCTATCAATAATTCGAATCGATATGAGAGGTTATGGTAATGGAATTGCAGGAGTTTGACAGACTTGAAGCCAAGATAGATCACTTGTTGACAACATTTGCATCCCTACTTAAGAAAAATGAAGAGTTGCTTCAAATTATTGCCGAGAAGGATGGAAATATCACCAGTCTTGAAACGAGGATTTCCGAATTGACTCAGGAAAAGGAGACCGTGGGTCGTCGGATCGGTGAACTCCTAAACAAGTTTGAATCGCTCAAACAGTTCTAATATACTGAACGCCAAAAGGTGAAGAAAGCATATAACATCGTCGTTTTCGGCATGGAGATATCCGTAAGATCTGAGGCGGATGAATCTCAGGTATCGGCACTGGCTGAATACCTTCAGCGAAAGTACGACGAAGTTAAATCCGTTTCCCAAAACGCCCCTCGTGCCAATTTGATGGCATTGGCGGCTTTAAACGTAGCAAGCGACTATTTCGAGGTCAGAGACTCCGCGCAGGTCATGCAACGCGCTTTGGAGGCGAGGTCCAAGAGGATTATCAGCAAGATCGATCAGCTCGAATTGCCGAAAGAAGAGGATTGAGATACACATCTTTAAGGTTGGTTCGTTAGCTCGCCATGACGTCGGGGTCACTCTCCACTCTCGGGCCCGAGCCGGACATGTGTGGGCAATCCCCACCGGGTACACGAATCACTGCCTGGACCAAGAGAACTTAACGGAACGATTCCGAGTATAAAAATAGATGTTCACTTAGATGATCACTCTTTTCGGATGCTGAGTACCATCGCAAGAGCAGCGTATCTACGCTTATACTAAAAGTAAGTTTCGGTCCCGTTCATCACGCCTTTGTTCTCTATCCGGCGATATCTCCTTCCTTTCGAACATCGCCTTCGTGTATTTCTAGTTCGCCTCTGAAGCCAAGACATGTAGCCTTTTATGGCGTCCTGTCGCCCTCCGGCCTTACAGGCCCGGACGCGATTATTTTCCATCGCGCAGGCCACCTTAGGAGATGAAAAATATGGAATCAACGCTGATTATCGTCGGATTCTTCCTCTTATTCGGCGCGGGCCTGATCGTAGGATTTTTTCTTAGAAAGAAGATGGTTGAATCCAAGATCGAGTCCATCGACAAGCTGTCCCAGCGAATCATCGAGGAGGCAAAGAAAGAAGCCGAAACGGCAAAAAAGGATGCAATGCTTCAGACAAAAGACACCCTCTTTCGCATGAAGCTTGATTTTGAAAAAGAGACCAAAGATCGCCGCGGGGAACTTCAGAAGCTGGAGAAAAGGCTGGTTCAGAAAGAAGAGACCCTGGATAAACGAACCGACCTTCTGGAGAAGAAAGACCAAGAGGTGTCCCGAAAGGACCAATCACTACGCGATCGAGACCGCAATCTCGCCGCCAAGGAAAAAGAAGTTCAATCGCTCATCGAGGAGCAACGGGCCCACCTAGAGAGCCTCGCCGGCATTACCTCGACCGACGCAAAGACCTTTCTTCTGCGGGCCATGGAAAACGAAGCGCGCCACGAAGGCGCCAAGCTGATCAAGCAGATCGAAAACGAGACCCGGGAAACGTCGGACAAGCGATCCAAGGAGATCCTTGCCTTGGCGGTCAAACGTTACGCCGGAGACTACATCATGGAGAAGTCCGTCTCGGTGGTCACCCTCCCCAGCGATGAAATGAAGGGCCGCATCATCGGGCGAGAAGGTCGAAATATACGCGCCCTGGAAGCCGCCACCGGTGTGGATCTCATCATAGATGACACGCCCGAGGCGGTCATCCTGAGCGGGTTCAACCCCATACGAAGGGAAGTGGCCAAAATAACGCTCGAACGGCTCATCAATGACGGCAGGATCCATCCGGCTCGCATCGAGGAAGTAGTGAAGAAAGTAAGCCAGGAGTTGGAAACCTCCATACGAGAAGCCGGGGAACAGGCCACCTTTGATGTGGGAGTTCATGGCATCAGTCCGGAGCTTCAGCGTCTGATCGGCAAGTTGAAATACCGTTCCAGCTACGGCCAAAACGTTCTCCAGCACTCCCTGGAAGTCGCTTTTCTTTGCGGAATCATGGCTTCTGAATTGAACCTCAATGTCAAACAAGCCAAGCGCGCCGGTCTCCTCCACGACATCGGCAAGGCGGTGGATCACGAAATCGAAGGATCCCACGCCGCCATAGGCGCTGATTTGCTCAAGAAGCACGGAGAATCTCCAAAAGTGGTCCAGGCGGTGGCCGCTCATCACGAAGAAGTCCCTGCTTCCTCCATTCTGGATATCCTGGTGCAGGCGTCGGATACGCTTTCCGGAGCGCGACCGGGCGCTCGCCGTGAAATGTTGGAGACGTACGTCAAGCGACTTGCCGATCTGGAACGAATCGCTAATGAATGCCGGGGCGTCGAAAAATCCTACGCCATTCAGGCAGGCCGGGAATTGAGGATCATTGTGGAAAGCGACAAGATCAACGACGAAGACTCCGTCATGCTGAGCCGGGAAATCGCAAAGAAGATCGAAAACGAGCTGGTATATCCCGGCCAGATCAAAGTTACCGTGATTCGAGAAACGCGATCCGTAGAATACGCGAAGTAGGATGAAGCTTGAAGCTGGCCTTTTTTGGCGACATCTGTGGAAGCGCGGGCCGTCAGGCGCTTCGTAAACGCCTGAACGATCTCAAGTCCGAATTTTCCATCGATATTGTGCTCGCCAATGCCGAAAACGCGGCCGGTGGTATGGGTGTCACACCGGAAGTGGCCGATGAGCTGTTCGACATGGGTATCCATGTTCTCACGTCCGGGAACCACATCTGGAAGCAAAGAGAGATTTATCCTTACCTCGACGAGAATCCCAACCTGTTACGCCCTCTCAATTACCCTGACGGCGTACCTGGTCGCGGGTTGAATGTTTACCGCAAAGCTGGGATTCCCGAGGTGGCGGTGATCAACCTCCAGGGGAGGGTCTTTATGCCGCCCGTGGATTGCCCTTTCCTCGCCGCGGAACGAGCATTGGCCGAAATGAACGACGGACCGCGTGTGCGAATCATTGACTTTCACGCCGAGGCTACATCCGAGAAGGTGGCCATGGGCTGGTTTCTCGATGGGCGCGTATCCGCGGTATTGGGAACCCATACCCACATTCAAACCGCCGACGAGCAAGTGCTTCCGGGTGGAACAGGCTACATCACGGATCTGGGCATGACGGGGTCCGTGAATTCCATTTTGGGGATGAAGAAGGGCCCGGTGCTGCATCGTTTTCTCACGGGTCTCCCCGAGCGTTTTAGTCCGGCCCGTAAGAACCCCGTGATTATGGGGGCCCTCCTGCACCTGGATCCCTCGACGGGCGCGTGCAGAAGTATTCAGAGGCTGCGTGTGCCCGTGGAAGAGTAGTCGGCTGTTTTTTTGGTTGACTTTCGCGCGGAGATGGATAATAATCTACTAGATCGGCTGCTGGTCCGATTCCCCAATGAGGGCTCGGCTGGCTCGAAGTTCCTGCAAGATTCTTGTAGACTTTCCCGCCGAAGTGCGCGACGATGGCCCTGTCATCGGTTGATGATTCGGAGGCCCATCAGAGATTCGGTTGAGTCTAAATTCCCTGAAGATTCTTGTTGACTTTCCCGCTGAAATACATATGATGGCGCCTTGCTGTACCGGTTACCTGATGAGGGGCTGGGCGGCGCGGAATCTTCAGGATTCTTCTTGACGGTGGCGCTGAAATGAGTAAGCTGGCGGTTCAGCGGTTGAGGGGCTCAAAGTCAGGTTTTACGAAGCCCATCAAAATAAAGATTGACAAGTCAGCCGCCAAGTAGTATAAAATGGTTTCTCTGCTGCACGACAAACAATCTTGACAAACGCAGCAAGAAAAGATAGACTGAAAATTAAGAAGTACGTAACAAATTGTTCTTTGAAATCTAAATAGTGAGTACATGCCTTGCGGGTCAATCACGGTTTAGTAAGAAATAAACTGGAGAGTTTGATCCTGGCTCAGAACGAACGCTGGCGGCGTGCCTAACACATGCAAGTCGAACGAGAAATCTCAGTTTCGGCTGAGAGAGTAAAGTGGCGCACGGGTGAGTAACGCGTGGGTAATCTACCCTTGAGACGGGGATAACTGTCTGAAAGGACAGCTAATACCCGATAACATCGCCGTGTCCTCGGACGTGGTGATCAAAGGTGACCGCTACATGTAAGTTGCTACTTGAGGATGAGCCCGCGTACCATTAGCTTGTTGGTGAGGTAAAGGCTCACCAAGGCCATGATGGTTAGCTGGTCTGAGAGGATGATCAGCCACACTGGAACTGGAACACGGTCCAGACTCCTACGGGAGGCAGCAGTGAGGAATATTGCGCAATGGGGGAAACCCTGACGCAGCAACGCCGCGTGAGTGAGGAAGGCCTTCGGGTTGTAAAGCTCTGTCAAGTGGGAAGAAGGGTTTAGCGTTAACAGCGTTGAACCTTGACGGTACCACGAGAGGAAGCACCGGCTAACTCCGTGCCAGCAGCCGCGGTAATACGGAGGGTGCAAGCGTTGTTCGGAATTATTGGGCGTAAAGAGCGTGTAGGCGGTCAGTTAAGTCAGATGTGAAAGCCCTGGGCTCAACCCAGGAAGTGCATCTGATACTGTAGGCCTTGAGTCCCGGAGAGGGTTGTGGAATTCCCGGTGTAGAGGTGAAATTCGTAGATATCGAGAGGAACACCTATGGCGAAGGCGGCCATCTGGAAGCTAACTGACGCTGAGACGCGAAAGCGTGGGGAGCAAACAGGATTAGATACCCTGGTAGTCCACGCCGTAAACGATGGGTGCTAGGTGTTGCGGGCTTTGACCCCTGCAGTGCCGTAGCTAACGCATTA
>JACQYL010000053.1 GCA_016208165.1 Deltaproteobacteria bacterium | reverse complement strand
AGACGGTTCGGTTCTACAACTACAAAGCTGATTTATTACGTAATTCCAGCTAATTGAGAACTGTTTTCTTCACTAACTCTGAAAGTCCTGTCTATCAGGCCCATTGGAGTAATGTGGTCTTGAGTGTCGTACACAGTTTTAACCGTCATGTCCTTGGGAGATACCCATGGTATTGTTCCATTCCAATATTCGGGGTTATCCTTTGATGGTGTTCCACCCCCTAAACAAGTAAACAAGTACTTCATTTTTGTTATCGGCCAATGCTCCGGCAATTGACCCAACCACTGCACGCCGCTCTCTTTGTACTTGGGATAGGCCGGATACCTCATGCTGCACCTCCCAGAGCAAGACACGCAACTACCGAGCATTCCTCAGCGGTTGCCATCGCCCGAAACTTGCCCTGGAAGACGACTCCAGTCAAACAACGGTCAAGCAAAGTGCGGCCTGCAAGTCCCGGTAATACAAAGAGATCACGAAAAGGCGATCCGCAAACCGGTCCTCCGGTCAAGCAACGGTCAAACAAAAGTCGGCTCTTCATCATGCCCACCTCGGCAGATATTTTCTGGCCCGGCTACCGACCGTTTCGTCGTGGCAACGAATCAGTCCGGCCTCGATGGCATCCTTGATGATCTGGGAGACCATGGAGCTGTTCTTCTCGTCGATCCCGAACCGCTCCCGTATTCCCCGATTTCATCCGGCTCGGCATTGTTGTGCTTGAACTCCACCCATTCGGTTTCGCGGGGCAGTTTTCGCAGCTCGATCAAAATGCCGAGAAGCTCGCTATCCGGCGGGTCGATACTCACGTCGTTACCTCCCGGAGGAGATCGAGGATTTCTCCTTCCAGCCCCTTGATCTCGGCCTCGATCTCGGCCAGCTCGCGCGGCGGTTCGTAGCGGTAGAAATGGCGGTTCAGAGGAATCTCATAACCTACTTTGGTCTTGCCGGGATCGATCCAGGCGTCGGGCACGTGGGGCAGCACCTCGCGCTGAAAGTATTCCTCGATGCCTTGCTTGAGCGGCACGTTCTCGGTGTCGCGCAGGTCCGGGTCCGGCTCCGGTTTACCGTTCTTGTCCCGGCAGATTTCAGCGGATTCGTCCCGTTCCCCGATGGCGGCAAGCACGGCTTTCAGTTCGGGGGCGGAGAGTTTGACGGCCCGGGCTCGTTCGATTTCGCGCAGGGCGAGCAGGAACTCTTTTCGATCTTGGAACACCGTGCCGCCATGCTTCCCGGCAAAAGCGTCGAGCAGATCCCGGATGGTTTGCTGGCGGGCCTTGCCCGCTTCGATCTCCTTTTGGCGGACCGTCTCGTTCTTTTTCTTGCTGGAGGCCAGGTTCTTAAGGCCGGCTTGCTCGTCCAGCCGCGAAATGCGCTCCGGCGTGGCCTGAAAATTCAACCGCAAGGGTCGCTCGACGGTGATTTTGTGAAACCCGAAGTCCTCGTTGTCAAAAATCTTGCTGACGATCAATGTCTGTTCGTCGCCATTCCTTGCAAAGGTATGTGTCTCGCCGTCTTTGAAATCGCTGTAAATCCGTGTGATCTCCGCGATGTGGTCCGGATCTTTGGGTTTATCGGAAGGATCGCCAATCCGGCGTCGCTTGTTGCCCAGGCTTTTTTCCATTTGCACCCAGAAGTAGCGCGCGTCGATGAGCTGCACTTTGCCCTTGCGAGCGTCTTCCTTACGGTTGGTGATGATCCAGAGGTAGGTGGAAATGCCGGTGTTGTAGAAAAGCTGCTCCGGCAACGCGACAATGGCCTCCAGCCAGTCGTTTTCTATGATCCATTGACGAATATTGCTTTCACCGCTGCCCGCATCCCCGGTAAAGAGCGGCGATCCGTTGAACACGATGCCGATGCGGCTGCCTCCCCTGTCCGGTATGCGCATCTTGCTGATCATGTGCTGCAGAAAGAGCAACGCTCCGTCGTTGATGCGCGGGGTTCCCGCACCGAAGCGTCCGGCAAAGCCCAGGGTATCGGCTTCCTGCTTGATATCGCGTTCCTGCTGCTTCCACTCCACGCCAAAAGGCGGGTTGGCCAGCATATAGTCAAAGGTCCACTTATTTCCCTGGCCGTCTTGCTTAAAGCCGTCTCGGGTGAAGGAGTCGCCCAGCACGATGTTGTCGGCTTCCTCGCCCTTGATCAGCATGTCGGACTTGCACACGGCCCAGGCCTCGTCGTTCCAGTCCTGACCGAACAGCTTGGGTTGGGCCTCGCTGTTGAGCTGGCGGATGTACTGTTCGGACACGGAGAGCATGCCGCCCGTTCCGCAGGCCGGATCGTAGATGGTTTTCACCACGTGACTGCGCGCCAAATCCTTTTCAGGGGCCAGCAGTAGATTGACCATCAGCCGGATCACCTCGCGCGGAGTGAAATGCTCCCCCGCCTCTTCATTGGATTGCTCCGCCCCGATACGGATGAGTTCTTCGAACACATAACCCATCTGCAGATTGTCCACCCGTTGGGGCGAAAGATCGATGGCGGAAAAGGCCTTGATCACCTCAAACAGAATGTTTTTCTCCGCCATCCTCGCAATCTGCTGGTCAAAGCCGAAACGCTCCATAATGGTGCGCACGTTGGGAGAAAATACGTTGATATAGCTGTTGAGGTTGGGCGCCAGGTTGTCGGGATCGTTCAGCAGGGAATGGGGGGCGTTTTTGTCGAACTGCATCTTGGATAGGTTGTAAAATTTGTAGCCGGTCACGTCCTCCAGCAGGCGTCGGATCACGGTATCGGGCTTGGTTTTAATCTCACTATGCCTTTCCAGCACAGCCTCTTTGGTAGGATTCAGCAGACAGTCAAAACGACGGAGAACCGTAAGAGGCAGGATGACTTTGCGATATTCGTTGCGCTTGTAGGGTCCGCGAAGCAGGTTACAGATTCTCCAGATAAAGCCGGCCAGTTGGGAGTGAGTTTCAGCATTCATGAGCGGTCCTTTGAGTGGTCTTGGGAAAATGAGCAACCGGGTTCAAATCGCATTCGCAACCATGCGCATGGTTTGGAATTCAGTGAAATCGTTTCAGGAGCAGGAGGATAAAACCGGTATAGTGAATTTTGGCTGTTTTGGCAAGAAATGGAAAAGAAGGCCCCGCCCCGAGGCATAAAAAACGTAGACGGGGTGTGGGACAAGGTCGAGGCACAAAAAATAAAGGTTAGACAGACTTGCCTAACCCCTGAAAAGCAATCGATGGTGCGCCCAGCAGGATTTGAACCTGCGGCCTACGGATTCGTAGTCCGGCGCTCTATCCACTGAGCTATGGGCGCGTGCGTTCCTTATAGAAAATTCAAAGCCGGGAATCAAGTGTTTGTTTCGTCGGGTTTGGCGCGGTTCGGGAGGGTGATGCGAAAGAGGGTGCCTTCCCCTTCCCGGGCCTGGACTTCGATATTCCCGCCGTAATGCTCGACCGTGGATTGCACCACGGCCAGGCCCAGTCCGGTCCCTTTGGGCCGGGTCGTGAAGAAGGGATCGAAAATCTGCTGCACCACCTCCCGGCTCATGCCTTCTCCATGGTCTTCCACTTCGATTCGAACCGACGGCTGGACGTGACTCCCGCCCGGGACGTTGGAATTCGCGCCGATGGCCACCCGAACGTCACCGCCGTTGCGGGAGGCTTCCACCGCGTTCAGCATCAAATTCCACACCAACTGCCGAAAGTGGTCCTCGAACATGCTCAGGCGGATATCGGGCTGAACGTCTTTTACAAACCGAATGCCGGTTTCCTGGTCGAGCCTCGACTTCAACAGGGTGATGGTTTCGTCGACAACCGGGAGTGGATCGATGGGCTTCAGCACATCGGGGATCTTCTGCGGTTTCGAGAGCCAGAGGAATTCGTCCAGGAGCTTGTTCAGCCGGGACATTTCCCGGTCGATGATGGACATGAGGCGCCGGGACAACGTCGGCTCGGTCTTCTCCTGACGGAGTATCTGCAACGCCCCGCTCATGGAGCCTAATGGATTCCGGATTTCGTGAGCCATGCCCGCGGCCAGTCTTCCCATCATGGCAAGGCGTTCGAGGCGCTTTACCTTGGACTGGTATTCTTTTATTTGAGTGATGTCCTGAAAAATGACGGTGGTTCCGTATCGCGTTCCGTCGGGGCTTTCCAGCGGGGATACGGAGAAGCCCAGTTGCACGGGCTCGCCGTTCTTCTTTATTACGGAAGTCTCGTGCCGTGATGGAAGATTCCCGATGGAATCCTTCGTTTCCTCGACGGAAACCGCGGCGAATTGAGGGAACAGGCGCTCGAAGGACTCGCCGACCACCGCCTCGAACGGATATCCTGAAATACGTTCCGCGGCCGAGTTCCATGACAATACCCGTCCATTTTTCCCCACCGTCAGCAGACCGCTGTCAATGCTGCCCAGGATCCACTCGTTTAGGGCCGACAGCTTGTCCACGTCTTCGGTGCGTTCCTGCAACGCCTTTTGGGTTCTCGATAGTTGGGCGGTCAGGTACGAGGTGAGGAAAGCCACGGCGAAAAAAGCCGAAATGTGTGTGGCCAGGTGGATCAGCAACTCCAGAGCGTTGGCAATGGGTTGGGGCTGCGGTTCCAGATAAATCGGCGTAACCACCCCGTAGAACTGCAGGTTCACCAGAAGTCCGTACAGGATGCTGCTCAGACTGGCGCAAAAAAAAGCGCATCTTCCGCCCAACAGAACGGCCGCCCCGACGATGATGAGCAGATACAGGAACTGAAAAATGCTGCCGGCCCCGCCGGTAAAAAAAATAATGGCGGTCACGAACAGGACATCCAAGTGCACCTGGGTCCAGGCAAGCCCCTCGAACCGGGTCAGAGACCTCAGCAGGATCAAGTAAACGACCGAGGAGGCGAACAGGAGTCCGATCATGGAATAGAGGTAATCGAAGGCTTGCGAAGCGGGATGGGTTTGATAGCGCAGCACGATGCTGCCGCCCAGCAGAAAACCGAGCAGGACCAGCCTGGACAGCATCATCCATTGAAGCTTGGATTTCAAATCGGATGTATGGAAGGAGGTAAGGGCCATCGGATCGATCGCAGGACGCCTGCCGCCGGAGTCCGGTTTCCGGCGGCGAGGACATGAATCCTGTCCGGCAAAAGGTTACAGAAAGAAATCAGCTACCCATCATCACGCCCGCCATCTGGAAAATCGGCAGGTACATGGAAATGACGATGGCCCCGATGATGCTCCCCAGAATGACCATCATAACGGGCTCGAGCATCGAGGTAAGAGCGTCCACGGCGCGGTCCACTTCCTCGTCATAGAAGTCCGCGATCTTTTCGAGCATCTTGTCCAGCTCCCCGGTGGCCTCACCCACGTAGATCATCTGGGTAACCATACCCGGAAAGACGCCGCTTTCCTTGAGTGGCTCCACAATCGTCTTTCCCTGACTGATGGATTCACGGGCTTTGAGGATCGCGTTTTCCACGACCTTATTGCCGGCTGTTCGGGCCACGATCTGCATACTTTCGAGTATGGGAACACCGCTGGCCACCATGGTGCTCAGGGTGCGCGAAAACTTGGCAATGGCGACCTTTCTGAACAGAATGCCGAACACCGGGAGTTTCAGCGACAGCCGATCCGACAGCAGCCTGCCTTTTTCCGTCTTTCGAGCGTGTCGAATGGCGAAGAACAGCGCCACCGCTCCCACAAACACGTAGGGGACGTTGTCGCGAGGGAAATAGNNNAGGGGACGTTGTCGCGAAGGAAATAGCTGATGGCCACCACGATCTGGGTGGGGAGCGGCAACGCGTGGCCCATTTCAGCAAACAGGTCTGAAAAGACCGGAATAACAAAGATCAGAATCACCGATATCACCAGTACGGCCACGGCCGTTACAATGGTGGGATAGACCATCGCGCTCTTTACTTTGGCTTTGAGTTTGGCCACCTTTTCGATGTACGTGGCCAGACGGTTGAACACCACGTCCAGGACGCCGCCGGTTTCTCCGGCTTCCACGAGGCTGATGTACAGTTCGCTGAACAATTTGGGAAACTGAGCCATCGACTCCGACAGGGTTTTCCCGCCCTCGACCGTCTCCTTCACCGTAAGAAGGTTTTCGCGCAGATTCTTCTTTTCCTGCTGCTCGCCCAGAATTTCCAGACATTGGACCACGGGAAGTCCCGCATCGATCATGGTGGAGAATTGGCGCGTCAGAATGACGACGTCTTTCTCTTTGACCTTCGGCTCGAACATGCTTTTTCGGGCGGCGCGTTTCTTCTTGGCCTTGAGAGAAAGGGGGGCTAGATTCATTCTTCGGAGTTGGTTTCGGGCTTCCGCCTCATTCAGCGCGTCCAGCCGACCCTTTTGTATCTTTCCGTCTCGGCCGCGAGCTGTCCACGCATAACTTGCCATCGGGAACCTCCTTATCGAAACCGGGAAATGTTTCAACGCCCGCGGACCGACGCTAATGACGGCACAAAATGGAGTGCGCCCTCGAAGAGCCCGAGTCCGGCCGACGTCGCAGCGCATAACAGGACATTGGATTGTATAACAAACATATGCATTTTAGAGATTTCGGTTTTGTCGTGTCAAGGAGGAACGCGCATACCCGCCCTTTGATGGAGCCGGCGGGAAGAACTTAAATGAACATGATCAGCGCCTCGCAACCGGTGGCAGACGCACATGCCTGCGATGCGCAAGCACGGGTTGCCCCGCATTTCAGTGGAAAAACCCGATGGGATTTTGCTTGACAAAGAAGAACCTCGTGACTAAATTCCTTCGGATTTTAGCACTGACTTTTAAAATACCTAATAGAAAAAGAATTGGGGGTGATTCCAATGGACTGCCAAACAGTAAAAGCCGGAACCAATTGCTCGTTTATGAGCAAGAAAGGGTGCACTTTTAATGGGGGCGCGTGCCACACCATCGTGGAAGCGTGCGAAAGCTGTGCTCGTATTCTGGAAGTGAGCGAACGAAAATTCTGTTCCATTTTTCCCGATCCTCAGGCGAAATGGCGATTCGGCAAATGCAACATGGCCACACACCTGGCCAAAGCCGAAGTCAAACCGGTCGCGAAAGTCAATCCGCTCAAAGCCTCGAAGCGCAAAGCCCATTAAGAGGGACCCCAAGAAGTCCCCGTTTCCGAATCGGGCGGGACTTTTTGGGGACTCGATCCGAACCTATCCTGCGCCTCGCCCCATCCGTCAGGTTTTCCCGAAAAACGAGACAATGCAATCTACCACGTATTCTTGCATTTCCATAGTCAGTTCGGGATAGATGGGCAGCGCCAGGACTTCGCGGGCCGCCTTCTCGGTTTCCGGAAACCGACCTGCTTCGTATCCGAGATGCCTGAAGCATTTCTGAAGGTGAAAGGGTACCGGGTAGTAGACTTCCGTTCCGATACCGGCCTCCGAAAGGAAGCTTCGCAACGGATCGCGGAAGTCTCCGGGCGCCCGAACGACATATTGATTGTAGATGTGATCCAGCAAGCCTTCCTCCCCCGCCCGGACCGATACAGGGGGAGGGGGGACGAGCCGGCCTTCCGCGGGCAACTTCGAATCCGAGAAAAGCGTATGGTAGCGTTCCGCGTTGGTCCGGCGCGCCCGGTGCCATCGGTCCAGATGTGGGAGCTTTACGGAAAGCACGGCCGCCTGGATGGGATCCAATCGAAAATTTCCGCCTATGAATTCGTGGTAGTACTTGGGTTCGGCGCCGTGATTTCGAAGCAGACGAAGCCTTCTGTTCAAACGCTCGTCATCGGTGACCACCATACCCGCATCGCCCATTCCTCCCAGATTCTTGCTGGGGAAAAAACTGAACGCGCCGAAGGTTCCCATGCTTCCGGCTTTCCTGATTCCGTTCACGGACGGGTACTCCGCGCCCAATGCCTGGGCGGCGTCTTCAACCACCGCCCATCGTTGCTGATTCGCCAGTTCGAGTATGGCGTCCATGTCGGCGCATTGGCCGTACAGGTGAACAGGGACCACGGCCTTGACTTTCGGATCGCCTGCGAATTCTTCGAGGGCCGCAGGGGACATGTTGAAGGAGAGGGGATCGATGTCCGCGAACACGGGAACCGCCCCCAATCGGGCAATGGCCCCGGCCGTTGCGAAAAAGGAAAACGGAGTAGTAATGACCCGGTCTCCGGGCTGCAGGTCCAATGCCATGAACGAGACCAGCAGAGCGTCCGTACCCGAAGATACGCCCACTGCGAAGCCCGATCCGACGTATTCCGCCACGCACCGTTCGAATGCTTCGACTTCGGGCCCCAATATGTAGCGGCCGGAGTCCACCACTTCCGTTATGGCATCCAAAATCGCCCTGCGTAAAGACTTGCATTCCAACTCCTCCACAACACCAGGCGCCTTCAGTGTTCCCCGTCGTTCAACACCAGAATCCGATCTCCGGGCTGAATACGTCCGCCCTCGATGATTCGGGCGAATACGCCTTCCTTGGGCATGACGCAATCTCCCGCCCGGTAGTAGATGGCGCACCTTGTATGACATTCCTTACCGATCTGAGTGATTTCCACAACGGCGCCATTCCCTATTCGAAGGCGGGTTCCAATGGGCAGTGAAACGAGGTCCAGACCCTCGGTGGTCACGTTTTCAGCAAAACTGCCGGGTTCGACCTCCAGCCCCAGATCTTTCATTTTTTGAATACTTTCCATGGCCAGGAGGCTCAGCTGCCTGTGCCATGGGCCGGCATGGGCGTCTCCGCTGATTCCATGTTCCACGGTAAGCTCCGCAGCCTCTACCGGGGTCTTGATGGTTCCCTTGTGTTTGCTGACACAGACGGCAATCACCCGGGGAATTGTTGCAGTTCGAGTCATGGTACGGTTCCAATGGCCGCGGATGGCAAACGGCGTGTCGTCGGACTTCCGGTTCGACGAATCCAATCCATCCCCGCAGCGTCCTTTCTTGTTAGGAATAGTAGCCCTTGCGCACGACCACAATACCTCTCGGAGTTACGGTGAATCGCTTTCGGTCTTCCGCGGGATCGTATCCGATCACTGTTCCGGGAGGGATTCGATTCTCCTTGTCAACAATCGCTTTCTTGATTTTCACGTGTCGTCCCACTTCGACACGGCTCATGATAACCGATTCTTCCACCTGGCTCCAACTGTGAACGTACACGTCCCGGGAAAGCACCGAACTTCGAATCAGTCCGCCGCTGATGATACAGCCGGGCGACACGAGACTGTCCAACGCCTTGCCTACACGATAGTTCTCGGAGGTTTCGCTCGCATATACCATTTTAGCCGGCGGTGAAGTACCCTGGTAGGTGAGAATCGGCCACTGAGTACCGTACAGGTTGAAAAAAGGCTCTATGCCGGTCAAATCCATGTTTGCATTCCAATAGGCGTCCAAGTCGCCCACATCCCGCCAGTATGTGGAATCCCGGGTCTTTTCCGTCAACACGCGAGTGCGTGTGCCGCTTTCCTCGGTGGTATAGATGTAGTCCCGAATGCGGTTGTTTGTCTTGTAAGGGTACGCGAACACACTGTGGGAATGGATCATGCGGGGAAGAATGTCCTTACCGAAATCCTTCTCCGTGCTTTCTTCCAGAATACGAATCAGCACGTCGGCTTTGAAGATATATACTCCCATGGAAGCGTACACTACGTCCGGATTCTGGGGGTTCACGCGGGGCTGCTCGGGCTTTTCTTCAAAACCGACGATGCGGCCGGACTCGTTTACCTCGATTATGCCGAAGGCCTTGGCCTGCCGGGGCTCGATTTCAAACGTCGCGATGGTGAGGTCGGCCCCCTTTTCCTCATGAAACGCTTTGAACAGGGAGTAGTCCATTTTATACACGTGGTCGCCCGAAAGGATCAGGATGTTGGACGCCTGGGCCCTTTTAAGTAAGTAGAGATTCTGCCGGACGGAGTCGGCAGTGCCCAGGTACCAGTCTTCTCCCACCCGCTTCTGAGGGTGCACGATGCGCAGATAGTGTCCCAGAGGAGCGCTGAAGATGTTCCAACCGGCCTCTATGTGATCTGTCAGGGACTGGCTCTTGTATTGAGGGAGAACCAGGATGCGATACACTTCCGAATTGATGCAGTTGCTCAAGGTGACATCGATGATCCGATAGATACCGCCGAAGGGCACGGCCGGTTTCGATCGGTCCAGGGTCAAAGGGTACAGGCGCTCTCCCTTTCCCCCAGCCATGATTACGGCTACGACGTTTCTCATTGTTACTCCCAATTCCCGTGTCCGGCGAGTATGCCGGAGCCTACTGTTTTCTAGTTCGGAGTCGCATGGCCGAAACGACCACCTTCCAGGTATTCGCCGGCGTTTCTTCACTCTTTTTTCGGATATCGTCCTTCGAAGATATCCCACGGAGCTATCATAAGCCGGGACGGCGAAACGGAAAACCACTCTTTAATCATTTTGACGGCCGGGGGGAATTCGGATCCGCTAGTTGTCTTTCCCATGGCCAGCGGAAGGACCAGTTGGTGGCTCTCGGAGTGCATGTGTGACTGAAATCCCGGCGTGTCCCAGGGAAGGGAAAGTTTCAACGATTCCATGGTCTTGATCAGTTTGTCCAGATTCTGGAGAGAACCGGCTTCGTTGAATCCCTGGGCGGCAAATCGCACGGCCACATATCCGTCTATGGCGGATTCAGAAGGAAAGTGGCCGAAGCGACCCTTGAACCGATACACGTAGCGAACATTTGCCTGGGTGTCGGGCCAGTTCAGATGATGGTGAGCCCCCATCAGAAAACCATCCGGAATGCGGTCTCCCATCTCTTTTAGAAAAAGGTAGTCCCCGCCGCCGAAGGGACAGATGAGCCGGGTGTTTGGGAACAGGCCCAGCAGCCGGCTCTGGCGAAAAAACTCTGCAAGGTTCCGGTCTCGGTACAGGCAGAGAGCAATGGGGAAATGATCTTTTCGCAGTGTTTCAATGATCTCGGTGAAGTCCGGATCGTTGGGCCGGGTCCACCACTGGGCTCGCAACACAGCGCCTTTCTTTTCGGAGGCCAGCGCTTCGATGAAAGCGGTCGCAGCCGTTCGACTCGACTCCGTATCCGGACCGCAGACGGCGTACTGCTCCCAGGGAAGAGTAGCCGCATAAAGTCCGGCCAGAGTGGCCGTCTGATGAGTCGAAGGCGTAAGGTGAAAATAGACGGGGCGAAACTCCTCGAGGAGGAGTCGGCCCTCCTCGTGGCCGGATCCGAGAAATACCAGTCCCTGCAGTTCCGCGAAACGGGAAACGCTCGCGGCGCATTCTCCGTCCAATACTCCGATCAGGCACTCGATATTCTCGAAGCTTTGAAGGCGCCTGGCTTCTTGCAGGGCGATCTGAGGATCGCTCTGTGTGTCTCCCAATGCGAGACGAACGGGTGCGCCGAGTATGCCGCCGGACAGATTTACATCCATGGCCGCAAGCTGAGCGCCTTTCCAGGCTTCCGTCCCCCGTTCCGCGTCAGGTCCCGTAATGGGGTACAATACGCCCAACGTAATGGCATCGTCGGCCGACTCGGCGAAAGCCGCGGGAAGGGAGATTTCACAGAGGACGGAAACCAGCGCCGCCATCAGAACCGTCCATATACCTAGCCCGAGCCGGCCGGCAGGACCGGTGTTTCGGGCTCTATTCGCTACACTCATACCTTTTCCACCAAACTCGGAATAGTCTCCATACCGGTTTTTTAGGATACGAAAATGCGCGCCGTCTGTCTACCTCGTTCGGGCTCGGACAGCATGATATCGGGGGGCCGATTCGGCATCCGGCAATCGCCCGTCGAAATCGGAATTCGGGGACGCCTCTGGTGAGGATATCCTCCGGGCTTGAGCCGCCCGGCTCTGACTCACCGTATACCGGCTCCGACACAGATCGATGTTGCTTGTGAAGTCCGGAGCGTTTATGCTGTTCCTCAAGACCCGGAAGGGACAGAGTTTCTGATCCACGAAGAATAACAGGGGCGGGACGGTGAATGAAATGAAAGACAAGTGTGTACTGTCAGGGCTCGTGGCGGGGTTGTTGTGGACGGTGCTGGCGGCGGTGGTGGCTGTAGGGTGCGCCGCGCATCGGGATGATGTACTTCAGGCTTCGGTGAAGGCTTATAACAAGGCCATGAAATGGCAAGAATATGAAAAAGCGGGGGATTTCGTTGCGGGCTCGTACAAAGATCAGTTTCGGAAAGCGACCGCAGATTTTGAAAAGGACCGGTTGAAAATTGTGGATTATGAAATCGTGAGGTCGACCATCGATCAGGAGAAAGACTCGGCGACTAGCACCGTGAAACTCGAGTACTATTGGGAAGGCGACGGCAAATTGTTGCGCGCAACCCTGGACGAGAAGTGGGTCTACGAGGATGGAAACTGGAGGATCGTTCCGAGCCTGGATGAATTCGCGCATAAATAGGATTCTCCCGGATCCGTGATGGACCTTTCCGGATCACCGCCGCGCCGCCGATATCTTTACGGAATAGGGTAACCGAAAGGTCATTTCCTCTGTTCCTACCGAGCCTTCCTTGCTTTTCGGTCACGATCATCCCATTTTGCTCGACGTCAATCACATCGAAGTAATAATCGAGTCTCATTTCGCAACTAGGGGGTCGGGCGATGGTTTGGAAGGCGATATTGTGGAAAAGCAGAGTGTCGGCCAGAGCGGAGGAGAAATCATTCGGCAACGTCTTGTGATCGATCAGCGACTCAACTTGCCGACTTCCCTGTTCAGTTCCGTGTAGGGGAACAAACGGTCGAATTCTATAAGACCCGCCAGGGCCCGGGAATAGACCCGTCGTCCGGTTTCCTCGAGTACGGCTACCGGGTTGAGACCTCCGATCACTACCGCACCTATACGCCCTTCGCTGACGGGTATGTCGAACAACGACTGGCCGGGGTTCCCTATGCGTAGCAATCCTCCCAGCCCGACTTCCTCGAGTTCTCGTGCGATTTCCTCGACTCTGCGCTGGCTGGCCGAAGGAAATTCCCTGAAGCTCGCGCCTATGCGGCCGTTTCCGGTTGTTATGGCTCCGAGGTAATCGGTCATTCCGCTGCGAATAAACACTTCGAGGGGGTCCAGGCTGGTGCCGTCATAGGTGATGATCTCGACGAAACGCGTGGGGTCCTTCCTTCGGATCTCGAGCAATCCGCCGAAGCGAGAGTTGGTAGGGATGCCGGATTGAAGGAGAACTCCGTTGAGAGTGATGGAACACACGGTGGCCAGGCCCAGCTTTCCCTCGGGCACCAAAATATCGTCAACGCGTTCCCCCGGTTGAAAAAGGGCCACGAGACGGCCCATCGTGTAGCGTTCCTCGAATACGCGGCAGATCAGAGGGAGCACGGAGATCAGGTCATGAAGATCCACAAGAGTGATGTTTACTACGACGGTTCCGGACTTGCGGTTCAGGTCGAAGTCCATCCTGTAGGTCATCTGATCGATTTTGGCGGACAGAAACCCCACCTTTTCGATGCCGCCGGCAGCGGCGAGCTCCCTCAATCCGCTTTCCGTAACACGTCGGCCTCGCTTTCCGAAGTTCCTGGTGAGCCCCTCTTCTTCTAAATCTTTAAGATACAACCGCACCGTGCGTTCGCTGATCTCGATGCCGTTGGCGGCTAGCTTTTCGGCCACCTTGGCGCCGGTGAGGGGGTCATCCGCATTTTTGAGCACTCGCAGGATGGCGAGTCGTTTCTTTTCGATCTTCTCCATAATACCCTGGATCATAATCGGCTTATGCGGGGAGTGTCAAGAGTCCTTATCGGTAATATTGCCGTAAATAGGATTGTCGCCGCAGCCGGTTCCCTTACCTGCTATGAATCGCGTATAAACCGGAGTCCGCGCCGGAATGTTCGGCAGGAGCGGAGGACGCCCGGAGCCTATTTTGGTATTTTTGCCATGATAACATCAATTATGGTTTTTTTCTTGACTAAAACCGCGTTTTTCGTCAGAGTTTAGGCAACTAGTTGCCAACAAAAAAACGAGTCAAAAGCCGATACCGTTCGCGTCCACGCTTTGCTGCTCATGAACCAAGATCGGGACACGTTTCGAATCAGCGAATATCAATATATAAACATGGCAATGGATAGCCGAAAAGCAAAAAGGGAGGAAAACAAATGAATCTGCTTCAACCCAATGCCAACGAGGCGCTTCAGAGCGGAAACCGTTCCCGGAGCGTGGCGCCGCAGTCGGGCATCTGCAGCCGGTGTGTGGACGGTTGCAGGGGCAACTGCGATCTGTTCCAGTCGTCGTTCAGAGGAAGAGAATTGTTGTATCCGGGGCCCTTTGGAAGTGTTACCGCGGGCGGTGACAAAGACTACCCGGTGGATTATTCCCACCTCAATATCATGGGATACGCCTTCGGGGCGAATGGGGTTCAGGCCGATCCCGATCATGCGACTTTTCCGGCGGTGAACACGGAAACCGCTTTCGGCGCGGGCGAAAAAGTCAAAATGAGAGTTCCCATTTTCACAGGTGCGCTGGGAAGCACGATGATTGCTCAAAAGAATTGGGAGCACTTCTCCGTTGGCGCCGCGATCAGCGGCATATCCTTGGTGTGCGGCGAGAACGTGTGCGGCATCGATCCTCAATTGGAAAGAAACGGCAACGGCAAGGTCGTACATTCGCCCGAAATGAAACGCCGAGTGGAATCGTATCGGCGGTACCGTGAAGGATATGGCGATATCCTGGTTCAGATGAATGTGGAAGACACCAATTTTGGTGTCGCCGAATACGTGGTTGAGAAACTGGGCGTGGAAACCATAGAGCTCAAATGGGGCCAGGGAGCCAAATGTATCGGCGGTGAAATCAAGGTGGATTCACTGGAACGGGCCATAGAACTCAAAAAGCGAGGCTACATTGTGACGCCGGACCCTGAGGATCCCGCCATTCAGAAGTCTTTTAAGGATGGGGCCGTCAGACAGTTCGAGCGACATTCACGACTGGGGTTCATCGAACAGGAAAACTTCATGAAGGAAGTCGAACGCCTTCGCGCCCTGGGCGCAAAACGCGTGACATTGAAGACCGGGGCGTACCCGATGCGCGAGTTGGCCATGGCGATCCGGTGGTCTTCGGATGCCAAGATTGACCTTCTGACTATCGACGGCGCGCCGGGCGGAACAGGAATGAGCCCCTGGCGGATGATGAATGAGTGGGGTATTCCTTCCATATATCTCCATTCCATGGCTTACGACCTTTGCCGGCGGCTTTCGGCGAGAGGAAAATGGGCGCCGGACCTGGCTTTTGCCGGAGGATTTTCCGGTGAGGATCACGTATTCAAATGTCTGGCGTTGGGAGCTCCTTACACTAAAGCCGTGTGTATGGGTCGGGCCTTGATGATTCCCGGTATGGTTGGAAAGAACATCCAGCTATGGCTCTCGGGCGAGGATGGCGGTCTACCCAAGACCGTGTCCAGGTATGGAAACACGAAGGAAGAGATTTTTATCAATTACGAGACGCTAAAGGCCAAATACGGGAATGAAGTCGATGTGCTGCCCACCGGCGCCATCGGCATCTATAGCGCCGTGGACAAAATCAAGGTGGGATTGCAGCAACTGATGGCCGGAGCCAGGAAGTGGGAGACAAAATACATTGATCGAAACGACTTATGTTCCCTGACCGAGGAATGTGCTAAAGTGACCGGAATCCCCTATGTCATGGACTCGTACAAGGACGAAGCATTAGCGATCATTGACGCTTGACGGCTCGTCCGCGACCGTTTCCCCGGACGCGGGACGCCGCTGTCCGAGGCAGGCTCCGGTGTTTCTGATGTACGGGAAGAACGGTTTGCGGGTCTCCTATAAAGAAAGACCGCGACGGGCCGCCCCCAGCAGGGCGGCCTCGTCGTTCAGGATCACTTTGACGGGAATTTGGGATAGGAGACTGCTCAGGCGGCCCTTTGCGACAAAGGCTTTCATAAAAGCCGGTTCTTTAAGTTTCTTGAGTATCTTGGGAGCAATGCCCCCACCAAGGTAAATGCCCCCCAAGGTGAAGCAGCGGAGCGCCAGGTTCCCCGCTTCGGATCCGTAGACACTGGCAAACAGATCCAGCGCCATCTCGCACAAGGCGCATTCTTTCCCCATAGCCAGTTCCGAGATGACCTGGGCGGGGTCCTGCTCCTGGAGCCGCATGAGTACGGACTTTCGTTCCGTGGCCTTGCCCGTGTCCCGGAAGAACTTATATACATTGTACAGTCCCGGCCCCGAAAGCACACGTTCGATACTCACATGGGTGAATTTCTTCCGAAGCTCGTGCCAAAGCTCGACCTGCAATGGATTGGTCGGAGCAAAATCCGCGTGTCCCCCTTCGGATGCCTGGGCCACGTGCCGGTCGCCGCTCCACAGAAGGAACGCTTCCCCGAGCCCCGTACCCGCGGCAATCAATCCGATATTCTGTTTCTTGTGTTCCAGACCCGCGTTTAGATCGTGCAGGTCCTTCTTCTCCAGTATCGGCACGGCTTCGGCTGTGGCTACCAGATCGTTGACGAGTTCCACCGAATCAAATCCGAACCGGGACCTGATCTCCTGTTCACTGACCACCCAGGGCATGTTGGTCGTGAAGCACCTGCCGTTGACCACCGGGCCGGCCACCCCGATGCAGCATTTGCGGCAGGAAACGTCGGTGGTTTTCAAAAACTGCTCGAGGATCCCCTCCAGACCATCGTATTCGCGGCTCGAGAAAGTGCCTTTCCGAATCGGAACCGGCCGGCCGTTCACCCGAGAGAACAGCCCCAGATTCACCTTCGTGCCTCCCACGTCGCCGGCAAGCACCGGCTCTGAGGCGGAATCCGTTGGATTTGAGTGTTCGGACATAAGATCCGTCTATTTCATAGATTGGAGGCCCTGTCCAGGGATCGATCCATGCTCCCGGATCCGTGTCGCCCCGGCCCCGTCTGGTCAAAAAAATCGCATGAACTATAGTCTTCCGGCTCATCCCTTGTAAAGAAGATTGCTTTCTAACGGCTGACAAAACGATTGCCGGGTACGAAATATCTCCAAGGAAGCTCGGTCGCTTTTCGTATCCCGATCCGGGGTCCCTGACTTACGGGAAAGGGCCGTTGCGGGGGATGGATGCTGAGCCGTTGTCCCACCATTTCTCCGTGATAAGAGCGGTCGATGCCGAAAGCCTGGCAGAGCTTTCCGGGACCGTTGGTGAGGTTCAAGAGCTTGTCGCATCCGCGCCGCAGACGCATCTGAGTCAGGCCTTCGAGAGGCTCGACAGCCCGGATCAGAACGGCGCCAACGCCTTCTCGCTCGGTGGTGATGTTCAAACAATGATGCATGCCATAGATCAGGTAAACGTAGATCCGCCCATACGTGTCCTTCAGCATGGCCCCTTGGCGTGGGCGGGTGACGGCGTGGGAGGCGGCGTCCGCTCTATACGCTTCCACTTCCACAATCGCGCCGGCGCAGGAACCCACCCTCAGTATGGCGCCGATCAGCGATCGAGCCACGTCGCAAGTGTTTCCTGCGAAGAAACTCGCACCCATCGAAGGATCGTTCCTGTAGTCAGTGTGCGTTTGTGCCTCGTTGGGCATGGGCTCTCCTTTGAAATACTAAAAAGTGTAATCGGGCCGGTGTCCGTGCGGCCGAACGCAGACACGCGGAATCCATGGTCGTGAGACTTCCCGCGGACGAATGATTCCGAAGTGCCGATTCCTGAATATTTGCCGTTACTATCCCGTCTAAGGAGTTTGAAGCGGGTTCAGAGAAAGCCGGCTTGATAGGCCACCTCACCCCTGCAATTTTCCCTCCTTTCGTCTAAACACAAATTAATTGACCATAAACGGATCTTTCCTGTATACAATATTGCGCAGCTTCGTATTCTATTCAGTAAAGGTGGTGATGGAAAACCGACGGATAACACGAAGTCACATCGCGATGCGGTTTCTTGCGGCACCGAAACTGCGGTTGCATCTGTTCCTAAAGCTAACTTCACCAAGGAGGTGGGCAATGTCAAGGGATGAAATCCTGGGCCAGAATGCAGAAAAGCGGGGCATTAGCCGGCGAGATTTTGTGAAATATTGCGGATTGATTACCGCAACTCTCGGCCTTCCCGTAACCATGGCGGAAAAGGTTGCTGACGCAATGACTGCCGCAAGACCGTCGGTGATTTGGCTGGCGTTTTCCGAATGCACCGGCTGCGCGGAATCGTTCATCCGCACTACTTACCCGAGCATCGGGGATCTTATTTTGGACGTAATTTCCCTGGATTACAGCGAGACGATCATGGCGGCCGCCGGACACCAGGCTGAAGAGGTGCTCATGGATACCGCCGAGAAGAACAAAGGTAAGTTTTTCTGTATCATCGACGGAGCCCTTCCCACCAAAGAGGGTTACGGCATGATCGCGGGCAGGCCGATGATCGATATTGCGAAGGATATCACCAGCAAGGCCGCTGCAACGATCTGCGTCGGCGCGTGCGCCTCTTTCGGCGGACTTCCGGCCGCCAAACCCAATCCAAGCGGAGCAAAATCCATACAGGATGCTCTGGGAATCAAGACCATCAACATTCCGGGTTGCCCACCCAACACCATCAACATGGTGGCCACCATTGTCCATGCCATAGTTCTCGGAAGTCTTCCGGCACTGGACAATTTGAGTCGTCCTCTTTTCGCCTATGGACAAACCATCCATGATCGTTGCCAACGAAGGGCCAGCTACGAAGGAGGTTACTTCGCCAAGGAATTCGGTGACGCAGGTCACTTGAACGGCTACTGCCTGTACGAACTCGGCTGCAAGGGTCCGGAAACCTATAACAACTGTCCTACGGTCAAATTCAATCAGGGAATCAGTTGGCCCATTGAAGCCGGGCATCCTTGCATCGGATGCAGCGAGCCCGAGTTCTGGGATAAGATGACTCCCTTTTATGTAGCCAAGTAGCCGAGGCCGATCATGCCGAAAAGGAGGAGGATACCCCATGGCGAACAGAATCGTCGTTGATCCGATTACCAGAATAGAAGGACACCTCAGAATCGAGGTTGAAGTAGAGAACGGAAAGGTCAAGAATGCCTGGAGTTCCGGTACGTTATTCAGAGGAATAGAAATGATTCTTCAGGGCCGGGACCCCCGCGACGCCTGGCTCTTTACGCAGCGCGCCTGCGGTGTTTGTACCTATGTGCACGGTCTGGCGAGCGTCCGATGCGTGGACGATGCTTTGGATATCAAGATCCCCAATATGGCCCGATTGCTGCGCAACATCATGATGGGAGCCCAGTATCTGCACGATCACCCGGTACACTTTTATGCCCTGAGCGCCCTTGATTGGGTGGATGTGGTCAATGCGCTGGAAGCCGATCCCAAGAAAACAGCGGACCTGGCCGCCGCTGTCAGCACGGCCCCCGGCTCCGGTGTGAAGGAATTCGAGGCGGTCAAAGACAGGCTGAAGGCCTTCGTAGCCAGCGGGCAACTTGGGCCTTTCGCCAATGCGTATTGGGGACACCCGGCCTACAAACTTCCACCGGAAGCGAACTTGATGGCCGCAAAGCACTATTTGGATCTGCTCAAGATGCAAGTGAAGGCGGCGCAATTGCACGCCATATTCGGCGCCAAGAACCCCCACATTCAGAGCCTGACCGTGGGTGGCGTAACCTGCGGAGCCGATCTGAACGCGGACCGGGTGGCCCACTTCATGTTCCTGCTCAAAGAGATAAAGAGCTTTATCGACAATGTATACATCCCTGATATATTGGCCGTAGCCGGCTTCTACAAAGACTGGGGCGCCATCGGAGGCACGACCAACTTCCTGGCGTATGGCGAATTCCCTCAAACGGACGTGGAGCCCGACAGTCTCTTCCTGCCGCGCGGCGTCATCTTCAATCGGGATATCGCCTCCGTAGGGGCGGTCGACCCCGGTAAGATCATGGAACACGTTCGCCACTCCTGGTACGAAGGGAACGGCACCCTGCATCCGTCCAAAGGCGAAACAAAGCCCAAATACACGAAAATGGATGTCGATGACCGGTATAGCTGGCTGAAGGCCCCCCGTTACGACGGCAAAGCCTGCGAAGTCGGTCCCCTGGCACGCCTCCTGGTGGCCTACGGGAGCGGACATCCTCAAGCCAAAGCCACGGTGGACAGCGTACTCCAGACGTTGGACATCCCGGCCACCGCATTGTTCTCCACCCTGGGCCGTACCGCCGCGCGGGCCATCAATACGAAACTCATTGCCGACGCCATGGTGGACTGGACCAACGAGCTGATCGACCTGATCAAAAAAGGCGATACGAAAACATATCAGTCCTATGCGTGGAAGGACGGCATGGGAATGGGTCTGAACGATGTGCCTCGAGGCGCATTGGGACATTGGGTGGATATCAAGGACAAGAAAATTAAAAACTACCAGATGGTCGTGCCTTCCACCTGGAATCTGGGCCCCCGTTGCGCCAAGGACATTTTAGGACCGGTGGAAGAGGCGTTGATCGGAACGCCCATTGCGGACCCGAAAAAACCGCTGGAAATTCTGCGCACCGTGCATTCTTTCGACCCATGCATCGCTTGTGCGGTTCATGTGATCGATCCCCATACCAATGAGGTGTACAAAGTCAAGGTGCTATAGTTCGATCGTTGGTGAAATTATTTCATCTTGTCGCCCCCGGTTATGATGTTTTCCCACCCAATGGGGAGGCCGGGGGCGGCTGTTTGTGAGATCCTCTTCTTACACGGCTGAAAGCACGATGAACGCATTGCATCGCAAAATCACCATCTTGGGAGTCGGAAACGTCCTGTTAAAGGACGAGGGCGTCGGTGTATTCATGGCCCAGCGCTTCGAAAGGAAATATGTCTTTCCGGATTATGTGGAAATCGTGGACGGCGGTACACTGGGTTTAAGTCTCTTGTCCGTGGTTACGCAGACCGAACGCCTCCTGGTGTTCGATGCCGTCAAAAACCGGGGAACGCCCGGGGATACGTACTTGCTCGAGTACGAAGACCTCCCTTTTCACATACGCGCCAAAAACTCGCTTCATCAGACGGATTTGATGGAAACACTCACTTTGGCGGGTCTCGTCGGAGAGCGGCCTGAAACCGTGGTTGTGGGAGTGGAACCACTGGATATCGAACCCTGGGGCATCGGCTTGACGCCGCCCGTCCGAGAGAGTATTGAACGGTTGGAACGACTGGCCCTGGATCAACTGGGACGCTGGGGCATATTTCCAGAAACGAAAACGGAAGAAAACCGCGGGGAAGGTCGGATTTGCTTTCCCTTTGGGGACGAGGAAGCGTGCTGATTCGCATGCCCGCAGGGGGAGGTCGCAGAGTGTGCCTTGCAATACCCGCCAGAATTATTTCAATTGAACAGGATTTTGCGCAGGTCGATATGGGTGGGAACCGGTTGAAGATTTCCACCCTGCTCATGGATCAATTGTGTGTGGGGGACTACGTCATCGTACACGCGGGTTTCGCCATCCACAAAGTAGATGAACAGGAAGCGCAAGAATCGTTGAGACTTCTGCGCGAGATCTCGATCGCCATGCCTTAGCCGAAATGAATATGGGCGTCGCCCGTATGGCCCCTCCGGACCTGTTCCATTGATGACTCGCCTTTGCTTTTCTTGACCGTGTCAAAGCCTCTTTCGGCGTCAGGCGCCCGTAAGCCGCTCCGGCCCCGGGGTGCACGCCTTCTTTTGGAATGACGGAAGAAATCCGCTTGTAGTCTCTAACTTAAATTGTGAAAATAGAAAGCCGCTTTGCTGTTCACCCAACCGGTTTCAGAAGGATCGAAAAGAAGAGGAATCCCGACATGCTCCTGGAGAGACAAGAGACGCTTTCGTGCGACGTACTGGTCATCGGAGGCGGGGGTGCAGGCCTCAGGTCCGCTATCGCCGCCAAAGCAGAGAACGCCGACGTGCTTCTGGTTTCCAAGTCCGGATTGGGACGCGCCGCGAATACCTTCATTTCCAAGTCCGTTATAGCTGCCACGGGATGGGGGACACCGGACGACACAAGAGACGTTCACATGACCGATACGGTAATAGGCGGACGCTTTCTGAACGATCAGGCCATGGTGGCCCGGATGGTGGAGCAAGTGGGCGCCGAGATTGCTTTTTTGAAAGAATGCGGCGTGCGTTTCGGAATGGAAGGAGAAAAACCCCGTGTGTTTCAAATCCCGGGGCATAGCTATCCCCGCCATGTGTACGGAGAGAACTGGATCGGCAGGGACCTCGTTTTGCCGCTCGAACGCCGGGCAAGGAAGGTGGGCGTCCGCGTTGCGGAACATGTGTTTGTCTCCCGGTTTCTGGCATCCGGCGGACGAGTGAGTGGCGCGACCGGTGTCACTGCGGACGGCAGGTTCCTTACCATGCAGGCAAAGACCATAGTATTGGCCACCGGCGGTTACGCACAGATCTTCCTCAACACCAATAACGCTCCCGGCATCGCGGGAGACGGCCACGCTTTGGCCTACGATTTGGGGGTTCCATTGAAGGAAATGGAATTCGTCCAATTCTATCCAACGGCCATGGGCGAACGAGGGAACCAGCTCGTGCTGTATGAGAAGATTTTGCCCCAGACAGGCGTGGTTCTACGGAACGAGGCCGGTGAGGATATCCTCAGGCGAAATGGGTTGGACCCTCTGCGGGTGACGAGGGATCAACTGGCGCAGCTGGTGATGAAAGAGATCGGTGATGATGGAAGGGAGAGGAACGGGGTCTTCATGGATCTCGAAGCGCTTCCCGAGGAGATCGCCGGTCAGCTCGCTCAAATTCTGCCCTCCCAGTGGTGGAAGGGGCGGAAAACGTTCAAGGTGGCGCCGACGGCTCATTTCTGTATGGGGGGTGTGGCGACGGATGAACACGGGGAAACATGTTTGAACGGACTTTTCGTCGCCGGAGAAGCGGCGGCGGGAATGCACGGCGCCAATCGCCTCGGCGGCAACGCTTTGGCCGAGGTATTTGCCATGGGCTCCCGTGTGGGAGGCAAAGCCGCCCAGCGGGCAAGGGAGATAGGGATGTCACCCGTCCCTCGACAGGCGGTGAAAGAAGAAAAGTCCCGGCTGGAAGACGCACGTTCTGAACAGGGATCGAGTCCTAAACGGCTGGCCCGTGAATTAAAAGAACTGATGTGGTACAAGGCGGGCGTCATTCGCCGGGAAGACGATCTCAGAGAAGCCCTGAGACGATTCGGGAATCTCGAGTCCCGAATCGCCGTTGCAAGCCCCGCCGATCTGATCAGGCTCATGGAATTTCAAAACATGAGACTTGTGGCCGAGATGGTCTGCCGGGCCGCCCTCGAACGAACGGAAAGCCGTGGATCGCATTTCCGTGTGGATTACCCGGAGGAAGACAATCGAAATTGGCTGAAGAACATCGTGTTGCGGAAGGGAGCGCAGGGTATGGAGATCCAGACCACTCCCGTACGCTTGGATCGGGTAAAACCCGAATTCTGATGCGGACGTACGAACCCAGGCTTCTTGAAACTTGTGACCATGCTTCACATTTTTTAAAGTCCGGATCTCGATGTGTTCGTCCGGAAGGACGTTTCTTGAATTGCGGCGCAGTCTCCCAAGTGGAATTGGCAAGTGAATATTTCGGTCATATTGGCGCATCCGGCCAAAGGCAGTTTCAACCACGCCATCGCACAAACCGTGGTCGCGCGTATCGAGAGCAACGGTCATTGTGCGATGGTTCATGACCTCTATGGCGGACGGGATCGTCATCGTCCACCCAAACTGGTGGGGCCAGCCGCCGGCCATTTTGAAAGGGTGGGTCGATCGTGTCATCAGACCCGGGGTGGCCTACCGGTTCATCGACGGCGACGGCGGCGAAGGCGTACCGGTGGGCCTCTTGAAGGCGCAGACGGCTCTGGTATTCAATACGGCCAACACGCCCACGGCAAGGGAACGGGAGACCTTCGGCGATCCGCTGCAACTGCTTTGGAAGAACTGCATTTTCGACCTCTGCGGCGTTCGTACCTTTTATCGGGAGATGTACACCGTGGTGGTGACCAGCTCGATCGAGGCGCGCCGCGACTGGCTGAACAGAGTGGATCGAATTGTGGATCTGTATTTTCCGGCCGGCGCCTGTGTCAAAGACGCGTGAACACTCACGGCATCTCGATGTAACCCAGGATTCTTCTATCTTGGCGTGGACGCCTGATTGTCGGAACCTACCCAGTATAGGCTTTCGGATTTCGCTCTTTTCCGGTATCGTGTTAAGGTCAGTCTATTGTCGTTGAATCCGGAGTCTGCGTTACCGCCGGGGATTGCATTTGCAGCCACACAAAACCATTGTAGTCATCCCTACCTTCAACGAACGAAGCAACATTGTTCCCCTCGTTGAGCGCATCGTTGGGTTGAATCTCTGCCTTGACATCCTGATCGTGGACGACAACTCGCCGGATGGAACCGGGCGGGTGGCGGACGAACTCGCCGCGCGCCACGCCGAGGTAGCGGTGCTGCACCGCCCATGGAAATACGGATTGGGCCGCGCCTATGCCACCGGATTCGGATTTGCATTGGATCGGGGTTATGAGCAGATTCTTCAAATGGACGCTGATTTCTCCCATGCGCCGGAAGCTATTCCGGCATTTCTACAGGCGCTTTCACACAGTGATTTGGTGGTGGGTTCCCGGTACTTGAAAGGGGGCGAGACGGAGAACTGGGCCCTCCATCGGCTGGTGTTGAGCCGGATGGCTACCTGGTTCGTCCGGTTGATCACCGGAGATTACTGCACGGACGCCACCTCGGGATTCAAAGGTTTCCGAAGACAAGTGCTCGAGAGCCTGGACCTGAAGGGCTTGGAATCACTGGGATATGTGTTTCAGGTAGAAGTGAATCATCAGGTGCGCAGGAAGGGATACCGTGTGACCGAGATTCCGATTCGTTTTGCGGATCGGGTTCGCGGCAGTTCAAAACTCCATGTCGGAGTGATTCTCGAAGCCATATTCCTCATTCTGAGGCTTCGCTTCAAAGGCTTGGGGAGGTTTCACCATGCCAACATTAAGCGTTGGTGTTATGGCTCACAACGAAGACAAGAATATCGGCGGACTGCTGCGGGCCGTTCTTAACCAGCGCCTCGAGTCCGGTTATATCAGCGAGATCCTGGTTGTGGCCAGCGGATGCACGGATCGTACCGTGGAAATCGTGGAAGCTCTGAGCCGCGAAGACCATCGGATCGAGCTTGTCGTCCAACCACGTCGTGCAGGGAAAGCGTCCGCCGTCAACGAGTTTCTGAAACGAGCCACGGGCGATATCCAAGTTCTTGTGAGTGCGGATGTGCTGCCGGCCGCGGATGCATTCGAGAAACTGATCTTGCCTTTTCAAGATCCGCGCGTCGGCATGACGGGAGGGCGCCCCGTTCCTTTGAACGCCTTACAGGGGGCCGTCAACCATGCCGTGCATTTGCAATGGCGGCTTCACCATAGAATGGCTTCCATCCGGCCCAAGCTCGGCGAGGTGGTTGCATTTGTATCCAAAGTCTCGTCCATTCCGGAGACGACCTGGGTGGACGAAGTGGCCCTCGAATACCACTTCCTGTCGAACGGATATACCCTTGTGTACGCGCCCGAAGCCATTATCTGGAATCACGGCCCCACTTCCATCAGGGACTTTCTCAGGCAAAGAAGACGCATCCATAGCGGACACTTGGACTTTTACCGGAAGACGGGGTATCGTGTGGCCACGTTTGATGTCCGGACCATCTTCCATGCCTTCCTTCAGGAGTTCAGTGCCTTTCCCGCGAGCTCCCGGCTTTTTCTGGTTCTCGCCGTGCTTCTCGAGGCGTGGGGCAGAGCACTGGGCCGTTTGGACATGACGGGGTTCCCCTCTTCTCATGTGGTATGGAAACGTTCAGCCACCACAAAAGAATGTCTGGACGAGCTTTCCAGAACATGATCCGACTCCTGTCTTATATCGCGCTTCACCGAATGGCCCATAGAATGGGGCTTCGCGTTCCCCCTCCGTTCAGCTTGACGGTATCCTTGACGCACCGCTGCAACCTGCACTGCCGGATGTGTTCGGTCTCCACCCGCTGCAGTACGGAGATGTCGCTGGAACAGATTTCCCGGCTGGCCTCTTCTCTTGGGAAATGGCCCCGCTGGATTACGTTCAGCGGAGGAGAACCTTTCCTCAGGAAAGATCTGGAGACCATCGTCGAACTTTTCTATTGGAAGTGCCGTCCCAGGGTGATCAATCTGCCCACGAACGCCACCATTCCCGAGACCGCGGAGCGCGCAGTCCGCATTGCCGCCTCATGCCCGGAGACCATAGTCGTGGCAAACATATCCTTGGATGATATCGGCAACCTTCACGACCGCATCCGTGGAGTCCCGGGAACGTTCGAGCGGGCGGTTCAGACCCTTCAAAGGATCCAGAAAGCCCGCCCCAAAAACCTGAAGGTCGGCATCCACACGGTCATTTCGACGCTCAACTCGGATCGAATCGATCGAATTGCACCGTCTCTGCGGGCCTTGAAGCCGGATCACTACCTAACGGAAATCGCAGAGGAAAGGTGGGAGCTTCAGAATGCCCCATTGGATGTAAAGCCCGATACGGAAAAGCTCCGCGGGGCGCTTCCTCTGTTAAAGGCGGACCTGATTCAACATGCGGGAGACGGATTTTCCCGTATTTCCGCTTCCTTGCGAGCGCGCTATTACGATATGCTGGCTGTTGAGCCCGAGCCCAACAACCGCCTCCTGCCCTGTTATTCCGGGCGAGCCTCCGCCCATGTGGACGCGGACGGAACCGTTTGGGCTTGTTGCGTGGAGGGGTCGGTCATGGGGAGACTACAGGATTGGGACTTTGATTTTAGAGCCATGTGGAACCGCTCCGAGGCTCAATCGGTTCGCAAGCGCATTGCCGACCGTGCGTGTTCCTGCCCTCTGGCAAACTCCGCCTTCACGAATATCCTGATGCACCCATCGGGTTTTTTTAAATTGTCCAAAGCCTGGTTAGGGATGGTTTGAGTGAATGGATTCGACTCACGCGAATCAGGACGAGGGTCTTGGAACTGTTTATGAGCGCCATCGTCTGTGGGATCTGTTGGATTCCATCCATGCGAGCTACGGCCTTTCCAGGGTACTGGAGGCCCCGGTGCGCGGTATGTCCGGAATTGCCGGAATCAACACGGTTCCTCTCGCCCAAAAGGACGTAGCCGTAGTACTGGCGGACATGGAATGGGGAGTCCTCGATGCGGCCCGCCGTTCCTGGATCGCACTCGGTAGACGTCCGGTTCTGGTGCGAACCGGGGAATCGCTGCCGTTTCGCTCGAAAAGCTTCGATCTCGCGTTTAATTTCAACGGGCTGTGGCATTGGCCCGATCCTGGCCGGCTGCTGAAGGAACTTGTACGCGTTTCGCGCAAAGTGGTGCTGTTGGTGTTGCCCAATTTGACTCAGGCGGGGTACCTTTGGGCGCGATTCGGGTGGAACCGTTCCTTTTTTAAGAGGCATCAGGCCTTGTGGGGGAGCGCGGATCTGGTGAGGAAGAACCTTTACCGAAGCGGCGTCCGGCTGGTGCGGGAAGGGGTGATGGATTGTCCTCCCTGGCCCGACACAGGGCTGGCCGTCAGCCGGCTGTTCCCGAGGTCGGATGCCAATGCAATGAGACGATGGCGGTGGAGCAGCCTCGACTATCTGCTGGGTAAAGACCCCGCGCAGAAGAAGTGGGTCGAGCGCCTCGGATTCGTAGAAAATTCAAACTTGCCCCTCCGGCTGAAATCGCTGTGGGCCCATCACCGGTACCTGATGTATGAAACCAAGTGACGGAGATCGAGTGATAGTGACGGGATCGTCAGGGTTCGTGGCTCGTCACTTCCTGGATCTGTTGGTGCAAAACGGTTACGGAGTGGCGCCCGTTAAAGCCAGGTTCCATTCCGGAACGGCTTTTTTTTGGACACGGGACTCGGAAAGCGGCCAATGGGTTGAACGGCCGAATCGATGTTTTCCCTCGGATGGTGTCTGGGTGCACTTGGGCGCTCTCAGGGGCGAACGGCCGTTGCCTTTTAAGACGTATCTGGACGCCAATGTGCGTTTGACCCGGGAACTACTTAAGCTGGCCGCGCGTTTCCGCGCCCGGAAATTCATACTGGTGAGCAGTGTGGGCGTGCAAGGATGGCCGAAAATAAGCCCAATAAGCGAGACCGTTCCACCGGCTCCCGGAGGATATTACCATGTGTCCAAACTGCTTGCGGAACGGTGCGCCCTGGAGGCGTCCCGTCAAGGACTGCCGGTGACCATTGTCCGTCCGGCGCTCACGTATGGCCCCCGGGAGAGGAATGGTTTGATTCCCAAACTTATCCGCATGGCCTCGAGGCCGGTCTGCTTTTGCGCGGGCAATGGGAAGAATCGACTGCATCTGATAGAGGTGAGCGACCTGGCGGATGGATTACTGAAGGCCTGTCTGCTCGGAAAAACCTCGGGGCGGATTTATACTCTGGCCGGCCCGAGGCCCTGTACTCTCCAGGAATTGCTGGATCACGTTCGAAAGAACCTGGGCATGGCTTCCGGATGCGTCCCCGTTCCGAAGAACTTGTTGCTGACACTGGCGTGTCTGGGGGAAGCCCGCTTCCGTATGAGCCGGTCTTGGTGCCGTTCCATTCCGGGCGAAGGATACCTGCCGACCTTTCAGCAAGTACGGCTTTTGACCAGGGATCGCTGGTATGATATTCATCGGGCAAGGTCGGAACTGGGATTTAGTCCCCACATGACCCCGGAACTGGGTATTGACCGGCTGTTGAACTGGATGCAGGAAGATGGGCGTGTCGAGGTCGGTGGCTCGAATCAAACGGTCAAGTCCGACATTCGGAAAGGCCGGGAGGGTGTTCTCGCGGATTAGAGCGACACGCACCCGACTGGGTTAGGGGTTTCCTCCTGCTTCCGCGGATGTGTAGGGACTCTGAATGCCGGCATAAGCGTCCGGGCTGCAAGGCGAAAAAGCGAAAAGATATCCTTGAAAAACACGATTGGATACATACACAGGAACAACACGGCGTATCGTCAGTACTGTTCAGGCAGGACAAAGCTCTCGACCCCGCCGATCGCCATGTGGCTGGAGACCACCAACCGGTGCAACCTCCGATGCATCAAATGCGCACACCACTATGGATTGGGTCGACCGCCGGGAAACATGGAGCGCCGGTTATTCACGCATTTGATCCGTCAGGCCCGGGGAAAGGTGCATCACCTGACGGTAAACGGCGTGGGAGAAGCCTTGCTGCATCCGGAGCTGTTCCGGATGATAACGGAAGCCAAAGAGGCGGGGATTCCTCAGGTGCTTTTGCATACCAACGCCACGTTGTTGACTGAAAGGAAATCTCGGGGCTTGCTGGAGAGCGGACTGGACAGCGTGATGATCAGTTTTGACAGCGAATTTCCCGACGAATACGAGCGGATACACCGTGGCGCCAAATACGAAAAGACGCTGTCCAATATACTTCGGTTGCTTCGGATGAAGAAGAAACGGGGTTCGGCCGGACCCATGGTTTCCATCAAAATTGTGCGGGTGTTCGAGTCGCGCGCGAGCCGGCGAGATCCGGATCCGGGATTTCTTGAATTGTTCAGGGGGCTGCCCGTGGACCGGATTTACACGGCCCCGATCCATTCGACCGGGTCCTATTCCGAGAGCCTGAAAAAACTGCCAAGCCTAGCTTCAGCGGCGGCGGACCCGCGAAGAGGGAAACGGTACGTTCCATGTCTGAGACCCTACACGGGCATTTCCATCACCTGGGATGGCAGCGCCATGGCGTGTTTTCAGGATTATCGAAACGAATATCCGGGTGGAGACGTGACCCGACACGGCCTGATGGACGTGTGGAATGGATCCGCCATGAGGGAATTGCGTGGTCGGCTGATGGCCGGACCGGAGGGACTGCCTTCGCCATGTTCGGAGTGTTCCACCACATGGCGTTCGAGTCCGAACGTGGATTGGCAATGGATGGCAGCGCGGTCATGGCTTGACCTTCCAAGGGTCCTCACCCGATACCACATGCCCTTGTTGAGAAGAAGAATCTGCCGAATCCCTGTTTTGAACCGGAATCTCGGGGTGTGGTAGGATGTGATGTACTCTTCCGCCGCGACCAGCCCATTATTTCCCATTGGTGAAGACATTACTCGGTATCTCCTTCGGCGCCGGCTACCGTCCGGAACTCTGTATGACGAGTGGGACGGTGCTCCAACTCCGGATGGGAATTGCGCAAACGCCTTTTTCGCCCTTGCGCTTGTCCGGTTCTTCCGACTGAACGGTACAGATCGAATACTGCATTCCCTGCTCGGCGTCCTGGATCATCTGGTCCGGCTGCCCGAGGCCGGCAAAGGCCATCGGGAGTTCGTTCAATATGCATTTCTCAAGTCATGGATGGAGTGGCCCGGGGGAGCGGAAGTATCACCTGAAACGGACGCTTCGTTCAAAAGGCGTCTGAATCGGCTGATTCAGCCGCGATTTGATTCAGGACGCTACACTGTTCACGGAAATAACTGGGTTACCCTTAAAGCGGTGGACCACCTTCTTCTGGGGCGCATCAGAGGATCCCAGAGATACACTCACCGGGGACGGCGACTGATCCAACGGTACACATTGCGTTGGCAGGATGCAGATGGCTTGTTCGCCGATTTTCCCCGCAATCCCGGCCGCCGTTTTCAGGAGCGTCTGACGCCCCTCACCTATCATGCGGCTAGCTGCTTTTTTCTGCTGGAAGCCCTTCCGTTCATGAACGATCCTATGGTCAGGCAAGCCTTGATGCGCGGCGTTGACCTCCTGGCGTTCCTGGTGGATGAAGACGGAAAGATTGCTGCGTACGGAAGGAGCAACCACAGCCTGTTTGGCCTTGCTACTGCCGCGAACACACTCCTGAGAGCGGCCCGAGAGCTGAAAGAATCCGGTGAACCGAGCGCTGCCGGACGGACCGGCGAATGGGTGCGGTCCGGGCTTCGTGTTGGGGATCAATTGAAGAAGCTTCAACTTACGGATGGGAGCGTTCTTCTGAATCCGGGTTCAACCGGTGGCGACAAGAGTTCCTGGGACTTTTACATGCATCACACGGTATACAATGCGTTCGCCGCTGCGTTGCTGTTGGATCCGTCGGTTCGAGCGCCGGGATCCATTCGATCGGAACCCCCATCCGTTTCCGGGACACCCCCTCGAACTTTCGTCGCTTTAGGAGCCGGGCTATTGCTTTCAGACTCCGGAGCCGGTCGCGCCGTCGTGTCCCTGCAGGGACAAAAGAGCCTTCCCGATTTCGAACTCGATCCCCGCTTTTCAGGAATGAATCTGATCTCTCTACGGGCGCGCGGCCGAGAACTCATCCCCCCACCTCCGGTCCAGCCAATGGACGACGAAAACCTGGCGAGTCCCGGTTTCGTTCCCAGCCTGAACGCGGAGGGCCGGGAGTATCATCCATACACCTGGAGGCGGATTCGAATCCGGGCATTGGATGATCGTGCTTTGATCCTTCAGGGGGAGGCTGAATTCCAGACCAAAAACCCTTGGAGGCGCTTTCAACGGACCGTTATCCGTTATCTAAGGAGACCGCGCTTCAGAAAAGCTCATGTCGAAGAGTTCGTTCGAATGCTCGGATCAGGTCCCTTTCTTTACCGTGCGGCGCGGATCTCGGGGCCTGCCCTACCCATACTGAAACGGACCATGATCGTCTCGGCAAGTCCCTTTACCGTTGTGTTCTGGGATCGTCTGACAAACAGCTCGGGAATTCCCGTGACATGGCGCCCGGTCATTCTGCGGTTGTTCCCGGACTGGGAATATCGAGACCATGAAATTGTGTGGGGAAGTTCGGGGCGCGGCGTTCGGATCCGTTTCGATAAACCCGGGCCGGGATGGTCTAAGGCGGTCCCGGGCGCGACGGCCCTCGGTCCGTGCCGGCTGCTTTACAGCTTGCCTCTCGAAGTGGGACCCGGCGCGATACAGGACAGTGTCTTCTCTGTGTCGCCTTTGGGAGAGGCCGCCATCGAGTGGGAGTGGGCGGACGGCGCACTCGTCCTCGATGGAGCGGGTTGGGGCGCCGGTAAAAAGACCGCCCTCCGATGCCCCGTACCGGCATAGAGGGCTCCGGTACGGAACGCCGTTTCTGCGATCCACATCAAAACCGCCAGGGGAAGCGTTTTGCACGAAAGCCTTGCGACGCCTGCGTTGAACAAGGCTTGTGTCAGAGCGAGGATTGGAAACATCCATACCGAAACGAGTGTGGATCGAGGCAGAATACCCGGCATACCGGGATGCAGCGTGCGCGTCTGGTAAAACCCGATGCCGTACCGGAAATGCTGCTCGATAAAGGACGCAATAGCGCCACGGTGGGCATGAACTACGGGCATGTCCGGTATGTACAGTAACCGTTCTCCGGAGTTGCAGAGGCGCCAGTTCAATTCTTCGTCCGACATGGTCAGCAGTGATTCATTGAAACCGCCGATGCGCCTGATCGAAACCACTTTATACGAGCAGTTGGCTGTGAACAGACTCCGCACTTGAGCGGGCCTTTTCAAGACATGTGGAATCCTGGCCGGTGTCCGAAAACGGATATCCGACGTTCCGGATTTTGGCGCCTCCCGATAGGCGCATAACCAGCTTTCCCACATCCGTTGATTGGTCTCACCCAGAAGGCCCGGGGCGCCGTTCACTACCGGGCCTCCGATGGCCGCAGCGCCCGGATAGGCCTCGTGATAGGTTGCGATCCTCTGGATCCAGTCCGGAGGAACCTTGCAATCATCGTCCGTGAAGGCCAATACCCGGTTTCGGGCTTCCCGCAGACAACGATTACGACACCGGGGAATACCGGGCCGTGCTTCGGAGAAGAGACGCAGCGGAAGCTTCCGGGCGAAGGAACGCGCCACATCGGCGGTTGAGTCGCCGGACCCATTGTCCACGACAATCACTTCTTCCGGGAGTAGCTGCTGTCTCGATAGACTTTCGAGGCAGTTCTAGAGCGGGCGCGCCCGATTGCGGGTTATCAGACCGACGGTGATGTTCAAACCGTTCCAGCCTCCCGATGTTTTTCCGCCGATCTCACGTGGAGAAACCACCAGAACGCCACGGCCAAGTAAAGCACCAGGGCCAGGGCCAATGCGGCGGCCGGCGCCCACCACGCCGAATCTCCGAACAGGCGCCACCGGATCAGCCATGCCGCTGCCGCGGCGAGAATGGACCCGGCGAGAAGACCCGACAGTGGGCCGAACAGGGCGGCAAACGAGATCCCAATCAAGGAACGCGTATAAAAAAAGCCTACCAAGGCTCGGATCAAGGCCCCTATGCTCATCACCAAAGCCACTCCCGTTATTCCGTATTTCATGGTGAAAGGCACTATCAGGACGGCCGCCACCACCAGAAATACGACATTCATCCGGAAATCCAGACGCGGATGGGAGACAGCTCTGAAAAGGGGGTAGGTTATGGCGGAAAAGGCTGAAGCCACTCCCATGACGAGCATGATTCTGAGGATGGGCACGGCTTGGATCCATTTGGTCCCATATATGTACGCGACCACATCAGGCGCCAGAACGGCCATCAGTCCCGCATAGGGTAGAATCGCCATCGAGGCCCAGAAAATATGTAGGCCAGGGAAAGAGCGAAGACGTAGAATCCCAACTCCTTTTCGCCCACCATTCGGCCTATGAATACACGGTCGCCCCACGAGAGCAGGAAAAACACAAGGCTCGAACCCCAGATGTACTTGCCGAAATGGAGCAGCGGGAGCGCCTTGGCCCATTCCCACCCAAAACGGTTCAGTCTTGGGATCACAACGTATGATCCTACACATCGTATCAAACTTGAAGAAACGGCCCCCAGCGCAAGAGCCCATGCGTTTCTCAACAGGACGACCAGAATGACCTGAATACAGATGGAGACAAACCCTGTTATCTGATTATACAGCGCCAGTCTTCGAAACCGCATGTCGCGATTCAATTCGACCATGGATAGGTTCGAAGCCCCACGCATCAGAAAGGTTACAGATAGGACTCTGAGAAGAGGAATCAGCTCGTTATTGTTGTAAAAAGCCGCCAACCAGGGCGCGCCGAAAAAAGTCAAACAACAGAGCAGAACGCCCCTTCCGACCTGCAGGGTCCAGGCGGTATCGAGATAAGGCTCGACGTTGTCGGATCTCTGAATCAAGGCCTGCCACACGCCCGGGTTTGTCAGACCGTCCCATATGGCCACCGTAGCGAGGGCGACACCCACCAGACCGAAAATCTCCGGGGTCAGCAGGCGGGCGAGAACGACTCCCGATCCCACGCCCAACAGGCCGGTAAGGGATAGGGAGACAAGGGTCCAGACGCCGCCTTTAATTGTGGGTCCACGGAGCGAACCGGGGGGGAAAAGCTTATCGAAATAGGCCAAGACTCGGACGGAAAAATTACCCTCTTGAACGTTTGGAGGCGACATCAGCTGAGACCAACGATGCGATCCAGGAATGCGGCAAGATCGCTTGCAGTGCTCGATGCCGTGAATCCGGAAGCGTATCGAGAGTTCGTCCGGACGGAAGGCCGGATCCGATTGATTAAGTCCCGGATGGTGATTTTCAGCAGGGAGAGTTCGTTGTAGGGAATCACGACACCCGAACGGGTCCGGTTTATAATGTCGGCCATTGCGCTGTCCGGATCGGCCAGAGCAAGTATGGGACGGCCCGTTCCCAGGTAATCGTAGAATTTGGCAAGAATCATCTCTTTCATGGGACCGGATGCGAGGAAAAGCAGATCCGCGCCCTTTACGTAGCTTATGTAGTCGTAGTATCCCAAATAGGGCATGAAACGCGTCACAGCGTTCAGTTCCGGGAAGCGATCCAATAGAGTTCGAAGCCTTCGTTCCTTATGAAAATCGGGTAATGTCCCGGGAAAGAGCAGCACCTGGAAAGCATCCGGCGCCACGGCCTCGCTCCTCAGCAGCCGGCCCAAGGCATCGAGCAGCTTCAGTCCCTCGATGCGCGGACCGTGCAGGGAACCACCATGGATAATGGTGAAGCGATCGAAGTGTTTGGCCGGTATGGTGTCGAGAATATCTTCATCAAAGGCGTTGGTAATCGTTTTTGTTCTGGCGTTGAATTCGGGCCCGAGGCGGTCCCTGAACTGCTGCGTGCTCCTGGAAGTGGCCGCCAGGATGCCGTCTGCGGCCGAAAGTACTCGATTCTCGAGCAGGATGTGTCGGCGGGCCCGGAGAGAATACTTTCTCGATCGCATGAACGGAGCAACGGCTCCATTTTGCACCTGGTGAAATGGATCCCGGTAGTCCAGCACAAGCTTTATCCCGAACTCCTTCTTGAGCGCATACCCGGCGAGCATGGACGAGAACGGCGGAAGCGAAACCAGAACCACGGAAAATCGGCCTGTGCGAATCAGTTCGCGAGCACGGGGCAATACGAAATGGTTCCATCCCCACTGGGGCTCCTGGACGGGATATCCGTAGGACAATAGCCTGCGTAGGGTGAGTAGAACCCAATCCAGACGCCGCTGAAGGGTGTGGTTATGGGTTGGCGCTTCCTGTCCCGAGGGGGGAATCGGCGAATGGGAATGCACGAAACGGCTTCGAAAGGGTTCGAAGGACGGCGTGTGGTAAATGCGGCATCCGGGTGGAAGTATGCGGACAAAAAAATCGTCGCGGACTTCCGCGTAGCGCGGATGGGCAGAAATAATGGTGGGCGTCCATCCAAGGGCATCGAGATGACGGGCAAAAAAGGAAATTCTCTTTGTGGGCACCGCCGCGTTGGGCGGCCCACAATAAGAAATCAACAGGATACGTTTCATGTATGCTGCGTGTGAGATGATGATTTCAAAAAGGAACCGGGCTACCGGTTAGAGGTACAGTGAAACATAAACGGGCAATTCCAAGTGACCATTGCAGGAAAAGCGACAAAATTGCAAGCTTCTCTTTGACTTCCCGTAATGGTCACCGGCGCCGGGACGAACGGTGGTTCTAAGGCCTTCTTCTAATTTTGAAAACATTTACATATAGTTAGTAATCGTCTTGTCTGTATGCCCTGCCCGCGAACTTTCTGAGCGTGTCGAAAGAAGAGTTCGACATCTATTCTCTTGACTCCACAAAGCAGAATTAAATAGAATTGTAACTAATGTTACACGACGTGAGTTCTTTCAAGAAGAAGGGAAGAAAGCATGAAAATTAAACAGTGGCTGGTCTCTTCGTGTCTTGTGGCGATGATGCTCGTCCCAGGTGTGTCTTTCGGACAGCCTACCGGCTATCAGGGGCTGTGGAAGGATACGAGCGGCAATCCGATTCATAACTTCTATATCCAGCACTATCTGCAGGGTAATTCCACGGTGGTCATCTATACCCGGGATGCAATTAACTTCTATGCATTTCTCGGCTCCATGTCGGGAAATACGTTTGAGGCTCTTTCCCTGGATCCCAGTCAAGACCGCGGGCTACACCTCTCATTTGCAGCACCCACGGCCGGTACCGCAACGATTACGAACAGGACCGTCACGCCGAATACGGACACCGTCATCGACATTACGAAAACGTTTCAAGCGCAATTGACGGATCGTTCCGGCATCTGGAAAGACGGCAGCAATGTGTTGAGCATGTATGTCCAGGATTATACGGTCGGTTCCACGGTGATTGTGTATACGTTCGACGCTGTCGATTTCAAAGCCTTCTTGACAACTATGTCAGGAAATACCTTTACCGCCACGGACTTGGGAGACGGTACCGAGCAGATGACGACGGTGTTTTCCAACGCATCCTCGGGTAACGTCGGCGTGACGCCGTCCATGGCGCCGACGGTGCTGTCGCCCCTCGCCAACAACTTCAAAGATGCCTTCGGATGGAGTTTTGGGGATGGGGCTGCCAGTACGCTTCAAAATCCGCAACATACCTACAATAATCCCGGAACCTATGACGTGTCTCTGTCTGTGTCCAACATCAGCGGATCGACCCTGCTGACCCAGAACGGCTATGTCTCGGTCGCAGCTACGGGTACGCCCCCATTAGCTCAGTTCTCAGGGATGCCCACCAGCGGACCGGCGCCTTTGGCCGTCGGTTTTATTGATACGTCCTTGGGCAGCCCCACAAGCTGGATGTGGAACTTTGGAGACGCGGGAGATCCGAGCGTGGTTCAGAGTGCGCTCCAGAATCCATCCCATAACTTTACGAATCCGGGCGTGTACACGGTAACGCTCATAGCAAGCAACGCGTTTGGCAGCAACGGGACCACCAGAGTGAACTACATCAGCGTCAGCGCCGCCGATGTGATGCCGACGGCCGACTTTATTGCCACGACGGTCACGACCGGACCTTCGCCCTTATTCGTGACTTTTCAAGACCAATCCACGGGCAGTCCCACTTCCTGGCAGTGGAATTTCGGAGACGCCGGAGATCCGAATCTCGTCCAGAGCCTACTGCAGAATCCCGTTCATAATTACACCGCGGTGGGAATATATACGGTAAAGCTTCAGGTCTCCAACACGGCCGGTTCCAATACCAAGACACGGGTCAACTATGTAACCGTAACCTCGGGTTCCGCAACCGTGAATATGGGGTATGGTGGTTTTTAACCGGTGACTCGTCATCCAGGCGGCGTGCTCCGAACTGTTTTCGGGCGCCGCCTTTTTTTTCTTGAGACGTCTACCGCGGAAACATTGGATACCGGTGGAAAGTTAAGATCCCAGGAGCCCCCGGAGCAGGGAAACATCCTCCCGAGCGCGGTCGTGTGGGCGGAGCGGCGCGCTTGCCCCTTATTTTTTGGGGTTCTTGCCCTCGGCATGCTGCTCCGAGCCGTCTTCTTTACCGGCATCGGCGAACAAGACGCCCGCTTGTTGTATCAAACGTTTTTCCAACATCAAATCGAACCTTCCTTGACCGCTCCCTGGTCGGTCCTGTTACCCGTTCGAGCGTTTCTTGCCGTTTTAGGACCATCGTCATCCGTAATCTGGAGATGGCCCGTTCTGATATCCCTGGGCCAGATAGCACTCCTGTACCTACTGGGTAGTCGATTGTTTGAGAATCGTTTTGCAGGGGTTCTTTCCGCGTTCTTTTGCGCGATATGGGCTCCGGATATCTTTTCGGCCACGCGGGTGAGCGGAGCCCTTGCAGCAGGAACGCTTGTTTCCCTGGCTACGTGGATCCTGCTGAAACAGCGTACACATCGGAACAAGAAAAAGGGAAGCCTGATTTTTTCGGGACTCCTTTTCGGCGCGGCCTGCTGGTGCGGGCCATGGGGATGGATGTTGTTTCCGTTCTCATGCGTGCTGCTGTACTACGAGAGTCCCAACCGTCAACGGCCTTGGAAGGAAGCCGCCTATTTCTACTCGAGCTGGTTTGCGGCCTCACTCGTCGTCTACGTGATCTCCGCGGCTTTATTTGGCGCGGAATGGTCGGGACCTGCATGGGATGCGATACCCGACGCCTATTCCTACGATGGCTTGCCGAAGACGCTGTGTGCGGCGATCGTTTTAGGTCTGATGTTGGCGGCTTGGGGCAGGCCCAAAAATCGTTTTGTGATGTACTGGCTCCTGCTTCCCGTGGGACTGTCCTTATCCATGGGAGCCTTGGGGCAGGGGGCGTTCTCGTTTTTGCGTAATCCGGCGGACTTGGCTGCCCTGTCCGCGCCGCTCGCTTTGACGGCTGCCGGAGCCTTCGATGTGTTGAACAAACCCATCGGCCAAGTCAGATACCCATTCAAAACCGTTTTCCTGGTGTGTTGCGTGTTGCTGTTTATGAACGACTGGCCGGCCCTTTCCGAAAACCAAGAGCGCTACACCGCCCGAACGCGATTCATTCCTGAAGTGGCCTCTTTGATCTCCGAAAATCCGAACATTCCCGTATGGGCGGACGCGGGCGCTTTCTCGTACCTGTCCCTATTCGGAAATCGTTCAACGAAAAACCTCTATCTCCTCTCGCCGGGAGTTGGGGGTCCGACAGGCGCCGGGTATGTGGTCGTAACGGACGCCGTGGAGCCGGGGAGGCCCTTCGATCCCGGCGCCGACTCTGGATGGTCGCGAGCCTACATGGTACGGATGTATCGAAAAGGTCTCGCCTGCGCGGCGGTCCTTTATTGCGGGAACCCTTCGTCCATTCGTGCTCCCACGTATGAGGAGACCGGCTCCTCTACGATCCGGTGGGCGAACAGTGTGGTGGGTGTCGGTTCTCCGCGGTACCTTACCGCCCTTCATCCCGTTGTACCCGTAAGAGGCATCATAGAGCACTTCTTTGCTCCCGAGATTTGCGGCGGGTATTTGAACCTGAGAGGAGTCCAATATGCCAACGGCATTCGAATGCGTTCCAGCAGTTCCGTGGTGTATCGGCTCGACGGTCGCTACAAGGGCCTCGAGGCCGTGGTGGGGCTGGACGACGCTGCGGAGTCGGAAACCAAGATCGTCGTTTTTTCGGTGTTCGGAGACAGGCGCCAACTCGCCCAGACAACGTGGATCAAGGCAGGAGAACCGCCCCTCAAAATCCTGGTGAATGTGCGAGGCGTTCAGAAGCTCGAGTTGGCGGTGGTGAATCGAGGCGACGTTTTTCAGACCCGATTCGCGGACTGGGCGTCGATTTTTGTTTACTAACCGACGGCCCGATCATCTTTAGGAAAAACGCTCGCGTGTTGCGGAAATAAAGCGGTCTTGCGAAGCGATCGAGTGTTCTTGACAGGGTCTTCGGAAGAATCCTGGAACCGTTCAAACGAATTGTGCAGCGAAGATCGGTGGCGGGCGGGGTCAGGTAACCCGGAAAATTCATGAAGCTTGATTTTCTTGCCGGCAAGGCGGCACGGGCCCTTCGGCAGGCTCAAGCTGGTCCGAAATGACATTTCAAGAGGTTCAATCCAATGGGTCGCACGGATAACATCAAAGCGAGCTATCGCCGGTGGATGGAATCTTACCGCTGCAGAAAACAGTATTCCACCATGGAACGCGTTCCTTTCTACGAGGTGGCTGGGAGATTTCTGCCGTCCCATGGAACTGCGACGATTGTTGATATCGGATCCGGCGACGGGCTTTTTGTTCGTCATCTGAAGCTCGATGATAGATACGAACGTGTATTCCTTCTGGATTCCAATCCTGAAGCGGTGAAGCATTTGAGCAGCCTCTATGCTAACGTGGTGGCGTACACGGCGCCCGAAAGGCTTCCGTTCGAGGACGAAGCCGTGGACTACATACACTGCAGTCATATGATGGAACACCTGGATCCCTTGGAACTTTACACGTTTGTCAAGGAAATCGACAGAGTCTTGTCCCCCGGCGGTTCTCTCGTCATCAGCACTCCTTTGCTCTGGACCCGATTTTATGACGATCTATCCCACGTCAAGCCGTACAATCCGGACGTGTTCAGCCACTATCTCTGCAAGAGCGTCGCCCCTCGATCCAGGCAAGTGATCTCGGACAGATATGCCTTGGCGGAGATTGTGTACCGATATTCGATGCCTGATTTGACCGAGGGTTGGGGATCCGATCGGATGTTCGTAGACTTCCCCATGCAGGCATGGAAATTCTTTCTACTAAAACTGGGCATAAAGAAGGCAGTGAAAAACGGATACACCATGGTGTTAAAGAAGATGTGACCGTTCGGCATGAACAGGGCACCGGGTTTGGAAGAAGCGGAAGAGGGAAGTCGACGACCGCGCTTCAGGTACGTTAACGGCGGCAAACCCGTTCTATATCCTCATATCTTCCAGCGAGTCCGGCGTGGAACCTGTCCTGTTCGGAGCTTCGCTTCGAGTATCACCGGATGGAAGTATGGGAAGTTTATTCAGCGGCCGTGTCGCGGCTCCATTCGATGGTTGGAAGAAAATCGAAGCCCTTGGCATATCCGATGGTACGCGCGATGGAGGCCAGAAGCCCCTCCAGATCTCCAACCAGGAATTTTTTCTTCCCGGCCACCTGAATATGTTTAACGCGCTCCACGGGCAGGCGAAACTCGTTCAGAAAGAAGACGTCTCCGAATACCGGAACACCGTCCACCATCAAGAGTCCAATATCCTCGGGCTGTAGCTCGATCAGGTCTCGGAACGGATCGTCCGATTTCTTACGAACGATTAGAAGGTCCGCCCGCTTTCCGGGATCCAACGTGCCTACCTGGTCATCGATTGCGAGAATCGAGGCCGCGGTTTCGGTAACCATTTCAAACAGCTTTTGAGAAGATATGTTGGGATAGATACGCTGCGCCACACGCAGTTCCTCCAGCAGACCCTTGCCTCCCGTAATCGCGCCGTCCGTGCCGATGCAGACCCTGACCCCGGCCTTCAATGCTCCGGGAATGTCGGCCGTGGTTCCGTACAGATGCATGTTGGAGGAAGGGCACCATACGAGAGCCGCACCGGTACGGGCGATTCTTTTCCAGTCACCTTCTTTGAAGGCAATTCCATGGATCAGCACCGTATTCGAGGATAGCGCGCCCAGTCGGTCGAGACAACCGAGCTCCTTGCGCATGGCTTCATCTTTCCCTTCGCCCAAATGAATCAGGAAAGGCTGAACGCCTTTGGTCCTGGCGTAATCCAGCGCCGTTCTGCGTTCTCCGACGAGGATGGAATGGCTGTGGCTGAACATGTCTAGAATGCGGATGGGATATTGGTACACGTAGTATTTGTTTGTGTTATCGGTGAAAAGCTCCACTGTTCCCACACCGTTGAAAACCTGTTTATAAAACATCAAATCGAGCCGGTCGGCGAAAGAGGTGATCCTGTTTTCTGCGATGCTTGGATCCGAGTGTTTATGTACGTGATCGATCCATTCCACATAATTGGTGAACTTGAGTGTTTTGATCGGTGGTGACCAGTTGGAAAACCCGTGATCGTGGGCGTTGATAAGCGCCGGATAGATCCGATATCCACCGGCGTTGACCGTATTTCGAAATCCGGTAAGTTCGGAGTCGACTGTACAAGTCTGTTTAGCTATAATGCGTCCATGCAGGACAAGATTTTCAGAAGCGCATCTACGGGAATTAAAGACGATTTCCGCGTTTTTGATCGTAATATCGGATGAGGAAGAAATGGCCGGTGGTGGTTCGTAGCGGAAAAAGTAGGAATCATGAGGCTTGCCGTCTATCCTAATGTCATTAACTACGTTTCCTTCTTCAGCCGCTATGCAGCATATGCTGAAACTACAGATGGATAAAACAATCCTCAGCACCAGCCATTTAAGAAAGAACCGCTGCATGCTCCCTCATTATGCATAGTCCAAAGGTCGATGTCGGGAAGTTTAAGGCAGCGAACTCCGTCACCATTCGTTATCTACCGTAACTCAGCTTTTTGGCGGCTTCAACGGATTTCTTTGAAGCGAGCCGGTAGGGATCGGGAATATCCGTTCAACCGTTTCTCGTAGGAATTCACGCGAGGCGTATTGGGAGCCGACGCACGGGCTTGCCCGTGGCCGCAAAAACGGCATTGGCTACGGCTGCAGCCACGGGCAGAACGCCCAGTTCCCCGACTCCTACGGGATGTTCCCGGCTGGGTACCGTGTGGACGATGATTTCCGGGATTTCATCCATCCCGAGCAAAGGATAATCGTGGAAATTACTCTGGACCACTCGTCCCTTATGCAGTGTGATTTCCTCTTTGAGGGCGCCGGACAATCCGAACAGGATCCCTCCCGTTATTTGCGATGTCACAATACTGGGGTTGACCACTCTGCCGCAGTCAACGGCGCATACCACGCGATGCACGCGCACCCGGTTCTCTTTTTCAATGGATACCTCGGCCACCTGCGCCGCAATGCTGCCTACTTCATGTGCCTGCATGGCAATTCCCCGATGTATGCCTTCCGGCAAAGGCCCGCCCCAATCCGCCTTCGATGCGGCCAATTCGAGCACGGCCTTGTGTCGAGGCGAGCCGGCCAGTAATTTGCGTCTCAGTTCAAACGGATCGTTCTTTCCCGACGCGGCAATTTCGTCCATGAAGCATTCGATGGCAAACGCGTTTTGCACATGTCCGACACCTCGATGTGCACCGGTCTTTACGGGTTCCGGCATCTTCCCTTGAACCAGTTCGACGACTTTGTCCGGTATGGCGTAGGGAATTTCATCCGCTCCCGTCAGGAGTTGCACGTGAGATCCCAGTCCGGCGATTCGATGCCTCCAGAATGTGGGCCGACCGGATTCGTCGACTCCTGCGCTCATGTTGTGGCTTGTAGCGGGTCGATAATAGTCGTGGCGTATATCGTCCTCTCGAGACCACAAGACCTTTACGGGCGTACCGATGGATTTTGATATCTGGACGGCTTCAGCAACGAAGTCCGTTACCAATCGGCGTCCGAACCCTCCACCCAGCCGTATCTTGTGCAATTGAACGGCATCCGAAGGCAGACCCGCCCACTGGCTCGCCGCCGTCAGCGATTCCCACGGATCCTGCGTCGGCGCCCAAACTTCGGCGCTTTCCCTTCTGACGTCGGCAACGCAGCACATGGGCTCCGGGGTGGCGTGAGCGAGGTAGGGCGCTTGATACACGGCGGATAGTTTGCTCGCACACCCGGCCTCGGCTTTGCGCACGTCGCCTCTGTTTACTATGGTCTTGCCCGGGCCTTCCCTGGACCAGCTGTCGAAGATGCCGGCAATCTCCCCACTGTCTCTCGTGGCGTTCGGTCCGTTTTCCCATTCAACCTGTAAGGCGTCCCGACCGCGTTTTGCAGACCAGAAATTCTCGGCAACCACCGCTATGGCCACGATGTCGGTCCCCTGGGGGCGCGGGGAATGCGCGGCGTCCGATGGTCCATTATCGTCCTGGGAAGAGTGCTTCGGTTCGGCTGGACTGCTATCGCTAAAATCGGCGGAACGGAGGTAGGCCCATGCCTGCCGGCGGGATGCACTGGAAGAATTAAAAAGCGGTACTACATACCGCACTCCCTCAATTTTTTCGACTGCTTCAGCGTCAAACTCCTTGACCCAACCACCCAGAACGGGACACCGGGCTACTGTGGCGACGAGCATGCCTGAAACCTTTAGGTCCCAACAATAGATGGCCTCTCCCCTGACCTTTTCCGGTGTGTCGAGGCGGGGTAGGGGTTTACCGACGAGTCGATAGTCTTTCGGATTTTTCAGATCGACCCACTTGGGTATTTCCAGACCGGAGGCCTTTTCAGCCAACGATCCATAAGCCAGACGCCGTCCGGTAAAACGATGAACTACAAATCCGCGTTCAGCGACGCAGGTCTCTTTACCGACCTCCCAGGTCCGTGCGGCCGCCTCGATGAGCATTTCCCTGGCGGCGGCTCCCGCTATCAGAAGTCTTTTCCAGAGCGTTCGGATGGATTTGCTGGCGCCCGTTGCTTGTGGAGCGTATTCGGGAGTGACAGGCGCCCACTCCGTGCGCACTTTTGTCCAGTCCGCTTCCAGCTCTTCGGCCACGACCATGGCGAGAGCCGTCGAAATGCCCTGTCCCATCTCCGACCTGGAGATGAGTACGGTTACCGTATCGTCCGACCCGATTTTTACCCAGCCGGCAAGTCTGGTATGTTGTCCCTCATGAGGGGTTCTCCCTGAAGAGTCCGGAGAAATCCCGATCGCCAGACCGGCGCCGGACAGCGCCGCGGCCTTTAGAAAGGTTCTTCGAGAGATACGGGTCTGCGTACCCATCGCCGGATCACCGCTCCTTATTCATGCGCGCCCGCGCACGATGGATGGCGCGACGGATTCGGCGATATGTTCCGCATCGACAGAGGTTCTGAGACATGGCTTCGTCGATATCCGAATCCGTGGGGCTGTGGTTTTCAGCCAAAAGGGCCGTGGCCGAGATAATCTGTCCGGGCTGGCAATACCCGCACTCCGGCGCCTCCTCCTCGATCCAGGCCGATAACACCGGATGGTTCTCGACCGCCGCCAAACCCTCGATGGTGGTGACATTCATGCCCTGAACCCTGGAAACCGGCGTGACGCAGGAATGAACAGCCTTGTCGTTAAGAAGAACGTTGCAGGCCCCGCATAAGCCCTCTCCGCAACCGTACTTGGTTCCGGTCAGTCCAAGGATGTCCCGGAGCACCCATAACAAAGGCATGTCCGGAGAAACCTCCAATCGGACGATGTTTCCATTTAGCTTGAATTCAATCATCGCGATCTCTCAGGGTGGTCGATCTTCCGGGGGCCATGTCCCGCAAAAGAGGGTAGAAGGTGTCTGTTGCCGCCGTCCGAATCCGGGAGCGGCCTGTTGCCAACGGTTGCGCCAAAGAACATCTCGGGTGCTACAAAGGTCTTAGGGATTTCATCTCCTCCGGACTTATGGCGCCTTCATCTTTATCGGCCACCGTTGAGCGAGCGATTTCGTAAAGAAACCCCATCTCCGGGCCGTCCATTCAACGGCAAGCCCGCATGAAAGACAGAGCGGAACCAGGAGAATCATGGGGTAGTGAGTCCACTTCGTGGGCCAGATGAACAGAAAGCTCATCGCCGTCGCATACCAGCAAAGGTAAATGGGTCTTTGCTTCCACAACAGACCCAATCCTAAAAGACTCGCCAAGAAGACGTAAGGGTCGAGCTGAAGCAACTGCCTCGGTTCCGTGGCCACGGTACGGGTCATGAACAGGTATTTCAATGGCTGATACCACGGGAGCCCAAAGTGGCTTACATATTCACTGCGACTGTAGTCGTAGTGAAACAGAACCGTTGCCACTACTTCGGTTCCGGTTCGAAACCACCAGACCGGGTTGAGAAGTGCGAATGCGAGGAAAAACGTCAGACCGTATTTAAGCAGTGAACGGGTCCTGGGGCGGTGCGAGATCCACGTGAAATACACAATGGGAACGCCCACGATAACAAAGGGCAACTTCGAGGCCGCAGTGGCGGCCAACAGGACGGCGGAACCGTAGAACCATTTACCGGTCCGGGCGCCGGCCTTTTCACAAGCCAACACGGCGAGGAAAGAGAACAGCATGGGGAAGGAGTCCAGGTAGGCCAAGCCGTTGAATTTAACCCCTATGTTATGGACCGCCAATGCCAGACCGGCCATGGGGCACATCCAGGCCAGGACCGCCACGCATGCGGTTCCCGCAAGAACGGAGAGCATTCGAACCACCAGACGGTTGTTCTCGAAGTCGCCTTTGCTGTTGGTGAGGAGTATCGCGGCGGCGAAGATATATTTGACCAGGGGGGGATGCATATAGTTCTGCTTGGCGGTCAATACACGATCGATCCGCCCTTGATATATCCAGTAAGCGTAGTTGTTGGCCGCCGACAGATAATGGTATTCGTCATAGCTTAAAGGAAACAGCAACCCGGTACGAAGGCGCAAAGAGAATCCAAGGCACACGATCAGTATTACCGCGAAGGCCTTGGTTCTAAAGAAACGTACACCCGCACCCGGATTGCCCATTCGAATGCCTGTGTCCAAAGACGATGACTCGGTGTCGGGTGATGTTCGAAAGGATTCGGTCAGATTCATTAGCCTTATCGACGGGTCAGTGTAAAGAGGTATCATGGCCGGGATGCTCACGTCGCTGTGGATGTTACGACGATCCGGCGGCCGTTCTTTCTGTGGAAGACCGTATCATATGGGGAACGAACTGGAAACGCTGTTTCCACAGGTGTAATGCAAGCGATTCCTTCCAAGCGGTCATTTTACTTTTTTCTCCGTCGCCCTACAAGTACCCGAAGAAAAGCAGCGAAAGAAAGGGTCGCCAAAAAGCGGACCGTCCGATGGAAAATTGGCGCGCCGGGGCGGCGGGACCTTATCCGGAACGGCCGGATCAGAGACCTAGGGCTGCTCCTTTCAGGCCAAGACGTGGTTTCCGGTCAATACCGTCGATTCCTCGGTCCTCAGCCGAAAGCCCGAAGCTGAACGAAAGACGCCATTTTCCGGAAACGTGAAAAAACCCGGGATCCTGGCGATGGCAACCGCACGAAGAACAATCGGCTTGACCGATGCCGGAGCAGCGCGCTACGTTTTTCATATCCGAATTGAAAGGCGAGGAGGTACAGAGTGAACTACAGGTCCAGGAACGGTTTATCCCTGCTGAAATGGGTCATCGTGGCGTGCTGGTTGGTTGTCGCAACCCACGGTGTGGCCTCCGAAGCGGACATAGGGGTCCGGGCCATCCCGACGCCCGAGGAACTGGGGGCTCAGGCCCAGGTGTATCGTTATTCGCTTGAAATGGAAGGGCGGCACACCCTGAAAACGTTGCTGATCAAGCTGGACAGTCCCAGGTGGATCCTTTCCACGCTTCAGGGGCTGCGTCATTCCTCCGTAGCCGCCAATCACAACGTGCCCCCGTCCCTGTGGGGAGTCCTGCACGACCGACAGATCGCCGATTATACGCGCGTGGCCTTCGAGCGGTTGGCCGACATGGCCGGTTTTTCCATCGTTGATCTGGTCCGGCTCTCCACCGGGGCGGATTTGGATACGTTGGGCGTGGCCACCCAGCGCTACGACTGGCTCACGGTCACCGTCCTGGCGACAGCGGGTGCTGGAACGAACGCCATGCGCGTGGGAACGGACTACGGGGACTGGTTCGAGAATAAACACGTACCCAGGGAAACAGGAGCCTCCGAATCAACTTCATCCGAGGAAAGCATTCCCTTTGGGACCATTAATGTTATCGTGCTGACAAACGCCTCTTTGGGAGACGCACAGATGGCCCGATCCATCATTACGGTTACGGAAGCCAAGACCGCTGTGCTGCAGGACCTGGGCATTCGAAGTTCCTATACGCCGGAAGCCATGGCCACGGGCACCGGGACGGATGAAGTGATGATCGTTTCCGGCTCGGGCCGTTCAGTGACCTGCGCCGGGGGGCACTGCAAGCCGGCCCAATTGATCGGATGGGCGGCGAAAGAGGCGGTGGAGACAGCCCTGGTAAGGCAGATTCGGCTGCACTATGACGGCCTGACTGGAGAGCCCCCAATAAAGCTGCCGGAACAGGTGCTCCGCCACCCGCTGTTCCGGCAAGGGTTCACGCGACCGCAATACGAACCGATAGCGCCCGCCGCGAAGCGATAAATGGTTTCTAATCCCGGGCATCGAGGAACATCCCCTCACCACCCGGTGCGTCACCATTTGCCGGCCCGGGAAAACGGAGCGAGCCCGGAGCCATAGTCTTCAGAATAGAGGTTCCCCCGGAATTCTCCTGCTATCTCAATTGAACGTCTAATGGTAAGGAGGTGATGCAGCGGTGCTTTCCTAGTTGGAAGCGAGTTTTTTCGCCAAGCCGGCCGCTTCCGACACGATGCGGTCCAACAGCTCCCGTATGGTGGGGATATCATGCGCCAGTCCCACGCCCTGGCCGCAAGCCATGATGCCTGCGTTAAGATCCCCGCTGTCGTACATTCGTTTTGCATTCGCCCCGGTGGCGATTGCCAGGATTTCGTTCAACGTTCCGCCCCGGGCTTCAATTTCTAGACATTTTTGCGCCGCGGCATTGTTCCAGACTCTGTGAGTGGCGTTGATCGAGCGCATGACAAGTATGGTGTCAAGCTCGCTCGCGCCGACGAGGGACTGCTTCAATGCATCATGCAGGGGGGCTTCCCGTGTGGCCAGGAGCCGGGTTCCTATGATGACGCCTTCCGCTCCCAGAGCCAGCACCGCCAGGAAACCCCGGCCGTCGGAAACCCCGCCGCCACCGATAACGGGAATGCTCAAGGCGTCGACTACGCTGGGCACCAGAACCAGGGCGCCAATATCGAGCTTGCCCGTGGCGCCGCCGTTTTCATAGCCTACCACCGTAACAATGTCCGCGCCCATGTCCTGGACCTTTAGGGCGTAGCGGACACCGACACATTTATGTATCCAGGTCATTCCGGCCTTCTTGAAGCGCGCGCACAAGTCGTCAGGTGCGGAATGCCCTGAAGTTTCCACGACCTTGACATCTTTCTCGAGCAGCACATCCAGGTACTCGCCGTTGTCTATCGCGCGCATGGCGGGAAAGAGATTAAGGTTGACGGCAAAAGGCTTTTCCGTCAGTTCGCGCACCCGATCTATGGCGACGGCCAGTTCGTTCTTGCTCTGGTACATGGCGGAAGCAAGAATGCCCAGCCCCCCGGCCCTGGACACGGCGGCAACATATTCCGGAGTGCTGAGCCACATCATGGTTCCACCGATAATCGGATATTTGATGCCCAACATCTCGGTGACTCTAGTCTTGAACATGGTGGTCCTCCTAATTACTCGGGGGTATACGGATCGTATTCCCGCGGCAGGATGATTTCGGTCGTGACAGTTCGCCGATGTTGTTCAACAGGATTACCATCAAAAAAGTAGTCGCCTTTTCGTGAAAAGGCAATTGAGAAATCGTTCTTGTTCGGGCTATACCGTCCGCGTGATCCCGAAGTCATGATGGCCGTGCGCGATTACAGGCCAATTCCCGGTGCGGAGTTCGCTGCAATTTCGTGGCGATTTCTTGACAGGCCTGCGGCTCTCCTGTTATCGTATAATTGCTTCGTAAGGGCATAGAGCCCTCTTTTTTATAGAGGTATCGCAGCCTGAGCAAAACAGATCGAATCACGAACGCATGGTGCGTGATCGAGTCCCGCCTCTAAAAAGACCGTGATCGAAAGAAGCCCTTGCACATGAAGTCAGCGTCGGGATCGTAGCTCGATGCGGCCATACATGAGTATGAACGCCGATTCGTGTAAAAAACCCAGGAAGTTCAATCTTAAGCAGTTCCCAGTGTTATGATGTGCTCTTAAGGGCGGTTTCTCTTCTACAGCTGCGTCTTTGACAGAGAGATCGATTTGCTGAGAATCATTTGACCGGGAAACGGATTTCCAACTGTCATCCGGCGTCTGTTTTGTGATCAAAGTAGATGATTTCGATATAGTTTCAGCTAAAGACGCCGGCGGTTGAAATCAATAGTAAAACAAAAAGTTAAGATCGGTGTTGACTCCTGTACTATATTTCGTATAGAAAATAAAAAGTCGATATGTGGCTTGGCGCACAACGAAGAAAACGCCTATCTGCCGCGTGAGTCTCTAGTCCAACCCCGATCGGAATGAATGCCGCTCGTTGTGTGCTGCAAAGTGGGATTCGGGACTTGAAATATCTCTTGAGGGTTCCCATACGTGTGAATTGTGGACGCGCTCTCCATCAAGAAAGTCTCCATGAATGATGGACGAAGGCCAGGGGCAAGTCTATGCGCGCAGGATGACTCGACTCGAAAAGCTTTCGATCTTTCTGATTGTCGTCCTTTCCGCCGGAAGCATCCTCTGGATGGGACACGACTCCGGCCGTCAGAGCCGGCGAGCTACCTCGGCCGTCGTTTTCAAGGACGGCCTTCTGGTGGCCGAGTTGAACCTGTCGAAAAACAACGTATTCACGCTTCCCTCCAAGGAGATGGACATCGAAGTAAACGAGGGCAAAGTCAGAGTGGCGCGATCGAATTGCCGCAAACAGATTTGCGTTCGTACGGGTTGGATACAGGTACCGGGAGAGGTTATCGTTTGTGTCCCAAACAGGATTCTGATCGAAGTTCAATCCACTAAAGCGCCGCTAGTGGATGCCGTGGTTCGCTGAACCGGAAGTGGAAGCCGCCCTATGGAAGCATCCTTGTCAGCCGATCGAATGCAAAAAATAGCGCTTTTCGTTTCCCTCTCTTGTGTGCTTCAAATAGCGGAATCGATTGTGCCCCACCCCATACCCGGTCTCAGGCTGGGGCTGGCCAACATGATTACTTTGGTAGCCCTGGTGACCCTGGGTTTTAAAGCAGCCCTGGAAGTCGCTTTGTTGCGGGCCATTCTCAGTTCCTTCCTCATGGGCACGTTCCTGTCCCCTCCTTTCGTACTGAGCATTTCCGGGGCCTTTCTCAGCACCTGCGCCATGGGCTTCCTTTTCTGGGTCTCCGGTTCGAGCAGTCACTATCGTTTCAGCTTGATCGGGATCAGTATTTTGGGCGCCCTTTGCCATAATCTGACCCAACTGGTCCTCGCCTACCTCATACTAATCAAACACGAAGGTGTTTTTGTGTTCCTGCCTTGGCTTTGCATCGGAGGCGTGCTCATGGGCTGGGTTACCGGAGCGATTGCACGCTCCGTGTGCATACGGTTGGAACACATCGGGACGATGACCGAAGCCGCTCTGACGGTATCGGAGGGGATGCCCAGGCCGGAATCTCGACATTATGTGCATCGGGACTCTTGTATCCATCAGTTGTCAAGCAAGGCAAAGATTGCCGGATGTGGGATTTTGTCGCTCATTCTTCTGATCAGCGCCAACCTCTGGTTAATGCTCAGCCTTTCCGGACTTCTCCTGGCTTCGATGTTGCTATCGAGAATTCCGGTGTCCCAGCTACTGGGGAGATCAAGAAGGTATCGATGGCTGCTTCTGACATCTTTTCTGATCCCGGCTCTGCTTCAGGGGGAAGGCCGTCCGATATTCGAGATACCGTATTTGACGATGACCATTGAAGGGGTTACCTACGGGTTTCAGTTTGCATTTCGCCTTTTCTATCTGATGCTTCTGAGTTTCCTGTTAACCATGACCACGTCGCTGGCGGACTTGGCCAACGGACTGACCGGTTTACTGTCGTTCCTGCGATTTTTCGGGATTTCGTCAAAGAGTGTGGCGGCGAAACTCACGCTTTCCTGGGAAGCCATACCGTACCTGTGGGAAACGGCGCGGACCAGCATTCGTGGAGCAAGGCTGGAAAAGAAGAAAAGAATTAGTCATCTCGTTGAGTGGATCAGTAATTGGGTGGCGACTCTCTATGTCATGGCGGACGGTACGAGCCGTCTGTGGGACCTTGCGCGTGTCGAAACGATCGATGAGAACCTCGGATCTTCAGTGAAAGAAAAAGCTCCTTTCATGTGATCACCCAGGCGCCGATGCCGGCGGCCGGAACCCGATCCGACAGAAATGCCGAACCGGGTCATCGAGAAAACGGTTATCGTTTATGGAGGAGGGGAACATGGTCATGGGAAGCCGTTCGAAGCTTATCGCAGTCTGTCTGACACTCCTTGTTTTAGCCGCATGTAGTCCGGAAGCGCCTGTAGATATTGAAGAAATCACAGCAGCTCCAAAAACGTACGCCGGATCGGATCGATGCAAGATGTGCCACCTGCAGCATTACGATTCCTGGAAGATGACCTCTCACAGCCGCAGCACCCTGGATGTGCAAAAGGACGCCAGCGCCATTATGGTCCCTTATAGTGAGGCCAAGATTCGGGAGAGCTTCACCCAATCGGAAGATGCAGCCAAGCCATCGACGGATCAGATCTATATCCCCAAACTTGACGAGATCAAATACGCCATTGGGGGGCAATGGCAGCAGCGTTTCATCGTTGAAAAAAACGGCGCTCTTTACATCGCTCCCATTCAATACAATATGGACACTCATCGATGGGTGACTTATCGCGAAGGTGACTGGGATCAAAAACCCTGGCTCCAGTATTGCGGTGGTTGCCACGCCACCGGTGTGGATCTGAAAAACAACAGGTTCAGCGAGTTGAGCATAGGGTGCGAGGCGTGTCATGGGAAAGGTTCCTGGCATGTCGCCTTACCGAAAACAGCCGTGTTCGAAAAGCGTAAAACAATTGTAAATCCGGCCAAATTGTCCACGGGAGCGAGGGTTCAGATCTGTGGTTCGTGTCACGAGCGCGGCATGTCCACGGTAGCCGAAGGCGTTCATTGGCCCGTCGATTACCAGCCGGGAGAAGCCCTTGCCGCCTATTACAACGCCACTTCGTATGCTGAGGGCGACACGGGAAACTTCTACATGAATGAGTTCTCCAAGGGGCATCATCAGCAATACAACGATTGGCTGAAATCGGCTCATTACGTGGAAGGCGTTACCTGTACCTCCTGCCACTTTGTACACCAGATCGGTCTGCCTCCAACCAAGTCCCAAACGTCCGCCGCCGGTTCGCAGCAGTGCTTCCAGTGCCATCAGTTGGTCAACAGGGTTAAGGCGCACGCCATCCACACTTTTGCAAATTGCGTAGGATGTCATATGCCGAGGATCGCGAAAAACGCGGAATCCGGGGATCTACACAGCCATGTGTTCGTCACCCTGTTGCCCATCGACACGATCAAGAATCCCAACATTCCTAATTCCTGCGAGACGTGCCACAAGCATAAGGGCGCCGACTTGAAGAAGTTGCAGCGAGATGCTTTTGGAGGCTTTGGCGGAGGCGAATCGGAATCGGCCGGCTCCCCGGAAGGGGAAGGAAAAGATCCGGAAATACAGCTTAAGGAGGAAGGCGCGGAAACGTTTGAACTCAAGTAACATGCCGGAAATCCGGAAGACAGAATACTTCCTTTAGTTGGAAGGAATCCGGCGGAAACCTACCGATTGAAGAAGTGAGTTCTTCTTTGGAAGAAGATCCAGACAGGGCCGAACAGGTCACCCGTTCCACCAACAATGGGTGAATCCTGACCGGGAAAATGCACTGAGCGCTGATACGGGAATATTGGTGATACGGATATGCGATTCCTTATGAGAAACCGAGCCGCAGGGAGAGTATCGATAGCCCTGCTTTTAGGCCTGGCGGCGGCGCTGCTCCTGGGGCCTGCTTTGTGCCATGCTCAGGAGGAAGTGGCGTCGTCCATCCGTCGCTACAAGAACTATGAAGCGAGTACCGGGTACTACGAGGAATATGAGGCTAGACCCTTCAGCGAATCCCCGTTGATTGCGATTCCGGGTTTGAGGCGAGGACTGCTGCCGTACACTCCGGCTGCGGCCAGGATAGGAATTCGGAGCCGCCTCGAAGATTCCCATGTGGGGCTGAGGTTCTACGAGTATCAAACCTGCGAAGATTGCCATCCAAGAGAAACCCGAGACCTGCACACCGTTCGGGCCAATCTGACGTGTCGCCAGTGCCATGGTGGAGAGCCGATCTCCGGCGGCGAATACTATTATTCACCCATGAATCCCATACGAAGGCATGCCTACGTCTGCTCCAAGTGTCACGAAGGAGCCAACGCCTCGTTTGCCAGCTACGTCGTTCATTCGCCAAATCCGGCGTCTCTCAGCACAAGAAAAGATTTCCCGATCCTGTTTTATGCGTTCTGGATCATGATAGGGATGTCGGTGAGCATCTTTGTGGTGTTTCTGCCTCATACGTTCCTTTGGAGTCTCAGGGAGTTGTTGCTCAAGAGAAAACCTAGCGACGAGGGTCATCAAACGGATGGAGAAGATCAGACTTAAACGGTTTAACACCGTAGAACGCATTTCACATGTGGTGCTGATCATCACGTTCTTGACGCAGGGCGCGTCCGGACTTGCGCGCATGTATATCCAAACGGCTTGGGGAAAAGGGCTTGCCCGCGTGTTCGGCGGCTACGAGTCGGCCCTCGTGGTTCACAAGTACGTGGGACTTTTCATGATTCTGGCCTTTCTGCTCCATCTCGTGTACCTGGCCTTCCGGATTCGCTGGCGTACTTTTCCGTCATCCCTCATGGGCCCGGATTCCATGTTTCCCCAACCTCATGATGTGAAGGATTTTTTCCAGCATGTGGCCTGGTTTCTCGGCAAAGGATCTCATCCACGTCTTGACCGCTGGGGATATTGGGAAAAGGTGGATTACCTGGGAGCGGTATTCTGGGGCATGATGGTCATGGGCACAACGGGCTTGATCCTGGCTTTCCCTCTGATTTCGACGCGCATCATACCGGGATGGGGCTTGAACATAGCCCTTTGGGTGCATCGTATCGAGGGCATGCTGGCCATGGGGCACGTGTTTATCATCCATTTCACCGTTGCTCATCTTCGCAGGCAGAACTTCCCCATGGATCGGACGATGTTCGAAGGCAGCGCCGATCTGGAAACTGTGCGGGATCTTTCTACTCATCGGAGGGTTGCTCAACAGCACGAGAATCACTTGGTAGCTATGCTTCTCCGGCCAGGGATGGAACCCCCGAGTGAAACGAGAACGGATAAAAAGGAGGGAAACGTAGAGAGGGTGGGTGGCGCCCGGAGGTTCCGGAAGTCACTCGGCCTGTCCGTCAATAGAATGATCCGGACCATTATTAGGTAAACATAAGGAGGGGGAGGTATGAAGCTGCGAATTGCATTGGTGGTTGTCATTGTTTGTGTTTTGTTGGCGCCTGCTCGGTCGATGTCGGACGAAATTGCCGATCTTAAAGAGCAGATCCAGCAGATGCAAAAGGCAATGGATACGATGAAAGAGCGGGTGGAACAACTCGAGGAGGAGCAGAAATCCCAGAAGGAAGAGATTGCAGCCATTCCCGAGCTCGAGGACAGTGTTGACGAACTGTCGCAGATGCCTTCAAAAATCATGGAGGAGGTGCGGAAGGGGGTCAACATTGGGGGACATTTCAAGTTCTTCATGCTGGATCGGACGGACGGTGAGCGCAACGATGTGAGCCAGAACAACAATCTTTCCGCCGGCATCAGTGACGTATATCTCTATTTCAGCAAAGTGCTCAACGAGTGGCTGAGTCTCGATGTTGCTCCCAAGATCGAAGTGTTGGCCGCCGCCACCCCCGGGCTCGGCGGAGACATCACCCGAGCGGGCTCGGCTTCCGTGGATGTGGACCTTGACGAGGCATACATGACGGTCAGGCTTCCCTGGGAACTGGAAGCGCGGGTGGGCGCCTTCTACCCGATGTTCAGCGAGGAATACGCCAGACAGACTTGGTGGCATGAGCAGTATCACGGGAACAATGGCTTGCTCTTTTTGGAGTCCTGGCGATCGCTGGGGGTGGAGCTGTACCGCAACTTCGATTTCGAGAATTTCTCATTGCCCGTGTATTTCTATCCATATCTGAACGGGGACAATGAAGAGAGCCGTTACGTGGACAACAACGGCACCAAGAATCTGTTGCTGCATGTAGCGCCCGAATTCTCCTTGATGGACGTAAGCATACGGATTCTGGGCTCCTTGGGATGGGGCAGGTGGGATAACGACGATGATAACAACTCGTGGCAATGGCTCGGTGGTGCGGACTTGCGATACAAGGGCATCAGCCTTCTCGGCGAATACCTGCGAAGAGAACAGGAAGATTCCCCGCTGATCGGCGGGGGAACGGCGGATGCGGTGAACGAAGGATATTACGTCCGGGCCATGTACACTTTCAATCCCGAATGGCGGGTGTTGGCCAAGTATAGCGATGTAGATCTCTTCTTCCCTTCAACGAGCGCCGTTACGGATAATTATAAGACATTGTCCATGGCTTTGAACTACTGGATTACCAGTAACTCGACGATCATACCACAGATCGAACTCGTGGATGCCGATCGGTCTGATGGTTCGGAAACGCTCAAGTACATCCGATGGACGTTGGGATGGAGGACGACCTTTTAAGAACCGGAAGATCCAAATGATGTCCGGCTTATGTTTGACGAGGACAAGCGTAGTCCGCCGCACGTGGTCGGACCGGCTGAGAGATCTGATCTGGAAGAAGCATAACTAGGAGGTGGATTGAAGCAAAATAGCCTGTCTAAGACGGCGAAAGTCATATTCATAGTTGTCGGAGTGCTGTTCGCTGTCTTTTTTAGCGTGAGAACCTACAACTCCTATCGATTCCATCTGGAAAAGCAGACGCGCGTGATGATGGATACCTACGTAACCGTCTATGCCGTCGGCCCCGAGAAATTGACATCCAAGGCCGTGAACGCGGCCTTGCAGCGGATGGAAGAAGTCGATGAGAAGTTTGATTTCCTGAACCCTAAAAGCCCCCTGTATGCATTCAACAATGAGGGCGCCCCCATTTCAGACAGCGAGATCGTGGATCTCGTGAAATTAGCCTTAGGCGTGAGTCGCGATTCGGACGGCGCCTTTGATATCACGATCTGTCCGCTCATATCGCTATGGGGGTTTTATGGAGACCATCCCTCCGTCCCCGATCACGAAAGCATCGAACGATGCATCGAAAAGATCGGCTACAAACATCTGGTCGTCCGGAACTCGAAGGTGGAAAAGACTAGGCCCGATATTCGGATCGACTTAGGCGGCATTGCAAAAGGATACGCGGTGGGTGAGGCGATAAAAGTGTTGCGGGCTGAAGGAGTGACCTCAGCCTTGATCGATGCCGGGGGAGACGTATACGCCATGGGGAAAAAGGGACTCCGGTCCTGGAAGGTGGGAATCAAAGACCCACGGGGCGACGGCCTTCTCGGATTCATAGAGGCGGAGGACCTCTCGATCATGGGATCGGGGGATTACGAGCGATTCTTCATGGACCAGGGTAAGCGCTATCACCACATCTTTAACCCGAAGACAGGGTATCCCGCTTCAGGACTCACGGGCACTACGATCCTGTACGGGGACCCGGCTCTCGCAGACGCTTGGAATACGGCGTTGTTCGTTTTGGGGCCCGAGAAAGGTCTCGAGATCGTTGAGAGCATTCCCGGCATGGAGGTGATCATGGTCACCGAATCCGGTGAAGTCTTGTACTCTTCCGGTCTCAAAGATCGCCTCCAGGCGATTTCCACTATCGAATAGCAGGAGACACCACATGACAAAGCAGAAAGCTCTTGTTGTAGTAAGCGCAGTGGCCGTTTTCGCCGCTTCTGTTGTTCTCGGCCACGCGTTCACCTTGTTGACGCTCAAAGAGGCCCTGCTCGAGGTTTTTGGTGCGGGCACCAAGATCATCAAACAGACGGAAAGGTTGAAAGGCGAGGTTGAGCAACGCGTGACGGAACGGTTGGGAGGAAGCCTCGAATTTCTCCAGGAAGGTTCAGAGTCCGCAGCCGTGGTTGCAAGCAAGAAGATCGATTTCTACTTTGCTGAAAAGGACGGAAAAAAAATAGGGGTGGCCGTTATTGATGACCAACCCGGAAAATGGGGCCCTGTCGAGTTCATGATCGCAATGGATCTGAGGGGCGCCGTCCAGAGAGTGCTCGTGATGAGCTATCAGGAAAAAAGGGGACGTCCCATCGCGAGACGTAGTTTCATGGATCAGTACCAAGGTAAGACCAGCGGTTCCGTTCTAACGGTCGGTAAAGACATTACCGGGATCGCCGGGGCGACCATATCATCCCGTGCGGCGACATTCGCAGTAAAGAAGGCGATCGTCTTGTACGAGGAGTTCTACCTTCACGACAAGGGATAACATAAGTTTGTGACGGACCTCAGAGTGGAAGGAGATGGTGTCATGAGAAAAGGATTGTTTAACAGCTTGGTCTTGTGCCTTGCGATCGGTTACGTTCTACTTCTGGCAGGGTGCGGCAGCGAGAGCGGCGGTACCGGAGATCAGGCGCCCCCTCTCGTGGAGCAGACATTCAACGAAGAATGCATGCTGTGCCACGATCCGGGCCGGATCGTAGACGTGGCCGCGCAGCACAGCACTCCGGAGACGACTATAACCGGGGTCATAGACGCAGTGACGATCGTTGGCGGCGCCACGACCATAAATTTCAGGCTGTTCAACGCGGGCCAGCCGCTCGCGTTTGTGGCCCCTTCGAACATCCGCTTCACTCTGGCGCAGCTGAATCCCGCTGCAAACGGCAATGCGAGTTTCTGGCAGAGTTACATCAATGTGATTGAAACCCCTGATGTAGGGCCGGGGACCACGGACCAGGTTCAAGCTTCGTCGGAAAGGACGAGTACGCAGGGGGGCGTGTTTGTGGACAATCAGGACGGCAGCTACAGCTATACCTTCTCGTTCGATATCCAAAACGTAACGTCTCCCGTAGCCGTCGCGTATAATCCCGCCCTGACGCATCGCGTGGCCATGCAGACTACGGAGAACACGGATAACGCCATATTCGAATTCGTGCCCGATGGCAGCACGCCGATAACCACTCGCTCGATCGTGAGGAACGCGAACTGCGACGAGTGCCACCGGAAGCTGGGATTTCACGGCGGGGATAGGATCGCTGTCAAGTATTGCGTAACCTGCCACAATCCGGGCAGTACGGACGCCAACAGCGGCAACACCGTTGATTTCAAGGTAATGATCCACAAGATCCACTCGGGTGAGGACCTGCCCAGTGTGCAGGCCGGCGGTGAATATGTGATATATGGTTTTGGGGATTCGGTAAACGACTACTCCAACGTGGTCTTTCCTCAGGATCGGCGCAACTGCACCAAATGTCACGACGGCTCGGACTCCGATACGCCGGATGGTGACAACTGGATGAACGTTCCCACCATTGCCGCATGCACGTCGTGTCACGACGACGTCAACTTGGTGACCGGTGAAAACCATGCCGGGGGCGCCCAACCCGACAACCGCAGCTGCGTCAACTGTCATCCGGCGTCCGGAGGCGCGGCGGGCATCACGGATACTCACGTGATTCCGGAACAGGCCGCCGCAGCCAGGTTCGAATACAACATATTGGACGTCCAGAACACGGGGCCCGGACAGTTTCCGGTGATCACATTCTCGGTTACGGATCCCACCAACGGTGACGCGCCCTACGATATTCTCGTCGATCCGGAATTCAATGCTCCCGGAGGCGCCAGCCGATTGGCGATCCTCATCGGCTGGAATTCCGAAGATTATACGAACACGGGCAGCACCAGCACCCCGGCTCAGCCCATCTCGATCAATCCGATTACAAGCGCGGTGGACAACGGCGACGGCACGTTTACAGTGACATCCGGAGTGGCCATTCCTGCGGCTGTGACCGGATCGGGGGTTGTGGCCATCGAGGGGCATCCTGCGGTGGAATCCGAACCCGGCGTGTTCGATGTACGGGTGCCGGTCAAAGGCGTGGTGAATTTTTTTGCCGTCACGGACGCTACGCCACAGGCGCGTCGGGAGGTTGTGGACATCGCCAACTGCGATCAGTGCCACGGTTTGTTGAGCTTGCACGGAGCAAACCGGAACGACGAAACTCAGCTGTGCGTAATCTGCCATAACCCGGATGCCACGGATATCGGCCGGCGCCCGGGTGGCTCAGCGACAACGGCCGACGGTAAGACACAGGAAACCATTGATTTCAAATACTTGATCCATGCCATCCATGCCGGCGCCTCCTCCGCCGACGGTTTCAGGACCGAAGGCATCGTGGTGTACGGATTTGGCGGTAGCCCCAACGACTACAGCGAAGTTCGCTATCCCCGGCCGTTAAACGATTGCGAGGCCTGTCATATCGATGGAAGCTTTGAATTGCCGGCCATCGGCGACAACGTGTTGCCTACGACCATCGAAGTAGGGAACGACGCGGCGAGTCCCAACGACGATATTAACATCACTCCAACCGCTTCCGCGTGCTCTTCCTGTCACGACGGTGTGGATCCAAAAATCCACATGGCGGATCAGGGCGCCAACTTCGAGTTCGTGCCCTTCGCTCCGGACCTGAGCGGGGGCGACGGGTCGCAGGTAGATCTGTGCGGCCCGGGTCCGATCACTGCGCAACCGGCGGGACATACTGAAAGGCTTGATTGCTGCAGTTGTCACAGCTTTCGTTGAGCGGAGCGGGAGGGTTTTTAACAACACACACTTATGATGCCATTATCCGGAACCGGGAAAACCTGTTGAATCGGGTTCTCCCGGTTTTTTTGTCTCGCCTAAGACCTCGTCAATAGGATTGCGGCGCTTCTGAGGCAGAAAGGGATCTATGTGCCGAAATAGAGCGAATCAACGTAATCGCTCACCGGGTCGGAAAGGAGTTCCTTCGGAGAGGCTAGCGCGGATTTTACACTCTTGGCTCTGATCGTGACCGAGTCGAGAGCCTTTCTCGTACCGGTGTCGTACAACACCAATTTTACGACGATCTGATCCCGGCGGTGCTCGGACCGGTCCGTCCAATGGATCAGGGTCGGCCAGACCAGAACCTTGAATCCATCCGTCTTCGCTTGTTTCAATGCGTCGGCCAGCGACTGCGTTTCCGGGGCCAACTGGACTCTGGATGCGCGTTTCGCAAAGGCGCCCACAATGACTTCGGCCGTGGACTGTCCGGACTGCGGAAACGTACCTCCGGTGTCTCCCGTCTTACCGGAAGAATAAGAAATCGGCGCGTCCTTCGGAACGGCCACGTAGACAGGCGCTTCTCGAGGGAGCCTAGTGGTATAGCCACGGGTGCCGTACACGAGATCTTGGTAGCTGCTGCACCCAACCACCAGGATCGCCACAATCATCGTAAGTCGGATCACTGCATCGAATTGCCCGTCAGGATTGTAGATCATAGGGATCTCCGGCGCTTATTGGCCAAGATAAACGTATGAGCAGGTCAGGGAAAGGCTGGAAACGCTGATTCAGCCGAGGTCGTCCGATCCTAGGGGATGTCCGCGACATCGAGGACCTAACCCCGGGGCTGTGGTCGGCATTCCTGCCGTGTTCCAAATATACCAGACTAGTTGATGACCCTCAAACGGTATGTCGATGCGATTCCTGTGGATGCCAAGCCGGATTGCAGCCGGTTTTCACGCACCAAGCCTCTCGATCGCCGCTGCCGCCGCCCGACGGAAACGCTGGTGGTCCAACGAATATACCGTCTCTTGATCGTCGACCACGCTCCGAAGCGGTTCCACGGCCCGATGGTCGCCGATATGGCCCAACGCTTCCGCCGCCTTTTCCCGGACGTACATGTCCGCATGCGAGAGTAAACCTATTAATGAATCTACGGCAAGGGTCTCACGGCGGTATCCCAGTGCTTCCGCAGCCTTCCATACGATGTTCGGATCGGGGTCGGACAACGCCCGGAGCAGCGGTTCGGACGCTTCCGTGCTGCGAATTCTGCCGAGTGCTTCAGCGGCTTTCCACCTGACGTACGCCTTTTCATCGTTCTCGAGAATGGCGGCCAAGGCGCCGACGACCTGACCGTCGTTCAAAGAAACGAGCGTTTCAACAGCCTCGCTTCGAATGTAAGCCACGGGGTCCTGTACGGCGATCTTCATGATCGGTTCCACAGTTTGGACTTCCTCCGAGTTTCGAAGCGCCTTTATCGAAGCCAAGCGGACGTTCGGATCCACATGAAGCAGGCCGGCAAGTTCTTGCTGCGTATTCTCGGGCAACGAAGATTCCTTTCGCCGGTCGAGCGGACATCCTCACGTCCTTCGAGGCGTACCTTTCCGAACACCGCCGTTCTATTCCTTTTTCCGGAGATCCCGTTCGGACGCTATCCAAACAGCGGTGGGATTCCCCCCGGTTTCCGGATCTTATGAAGTGGTTCTCGAAACGGACGTCGAAGGGGACGGTGGAAGGGAATGGTTTCTCTTATTATTGGACGCGTACGTCGTATCGCAGGAAATGCATGGTGAAAGTGGCGCGGCCCTGACTGGAAGAACGCAAGTCGGTCGAGTATCCGAACATGCGTGACAGAGGAGCCTCCGCCACCACGACGTTGGTTCCGGGTTTTGGGGTAATCTTGAGCACCTTGCCTTTTCTGGAATTCAGATTGCCGATAACGTCACCCATGAATTCCTCGGGCACCAGCACCTCCACTTTCATGATCGGTTCGAGCAGCACCGGAGAGGCGGCCGCACAGGCCTCTCTTACGGCCATTCCGGAAGCCACCTGGATCGCCAGGGGGGAAGTCTGCCCTTCGCGAAACGAACCGGACAGTATTGTAGCCGCAACGTCCAACACAGGATATCCCATGATGGGACCGCTGGCAAAAGCCTCTCTTGCGCCGGAAAGAGCCGCGTTTATCCACTCCTGGGGCACGATCCCGGGATCCAGGCGATGCTCGACCCGGACGCCTTCACCGCGCGCCAGAGGCTCTACGAGTACCCGGACGGCGGCATAATGCTGCTGGCCGCTCAATTCACGCTGGAACGTATCTTCGTGTTCGACGCTTTTCGTGATGGTTTCGCGATAAACGACCTGTGGTTTGCCCACGTTGGCTTCCACGCCGAACTCACGTTTCAGGCGATGAACGAGGATTTCCAAATGGAGTTCTCCCATGCCGGAAATCAACGTCTGACCCGTCTCCTCGTCCGTTTTGACCCGGAAGGTCGGATCCTCTTCGGCAAGCTTGGCCAGGGAAGCGTCGATGCGCTCCTGATCCGCCGTGCTCCTGGGTTCCACAGCCACACTGATCACCGGCTCGTAGGACCCTATAGGCTCCAGATGAATGGGGTGGTCGGGGTGTGTCAGGGTGTCTCCCGTGAACGTATTCTTCAGTCCGATAACGCCAACGATGTCCCCGGTCGAGGCGGAGTCAATCCGTTCCCGCTTGTTGGAATGCATTCTAAGGATGCGCGCGATCTTCTCTTTCTTGTCACGGGTGGCGTTGTAAACCTCGCTTCCCGTCTCCAATCGTCCCGCATAGATACGCACGTAACAGAGCTTTCGTCCCTCTTCATTCATGATCTTGAAGCAAAGGGCGCAAAGGGGATCCCGCTCGTTGGGACGGCGTATTTCCCGTTCGCCGGTCTCGGGATTTTCTCCGGAAATAGGTTTGGCGTCCAGAGGACTGGGCAGGAAATGAGCCACTCCGTCCAGAAGCGGCTGTACGCCCTTGTTCTTGAGGGCTGTTCCGCAGTACACGGGCACGAGTTTTAACTCGAGCGTCGCCGAACGGATGGCCTCGACGAGCCTTTTCTCGGGAATCTCCTCTTCGGCCAGGTAAAGTTCCATGAGTTCGTCGTTTACTTCGGCAAGGGATTCGAGGATCTTTTCCCGGTATTCCTTAGCCTGGTCCACGAGATCCTCGGGTATGTCCACGTCATTGAATTCGGCGCCCAGGGTGGATTCTTCCCAGCGGATGGCCTTCATGACCAACAGATCGATCACTCCTCGGAAATTGGATTCGGATCCCCAGGGAATCTGGAGTAACAGCGCATTCGCGCCCAGCTTTTCACGCATCTGCCGGACGGTGTCCCAGAAATCGGCCCCAACCCGATCCATCTTGTTAATGAAAGCCAACTTGGGTACTTTGTACTTGTCCGCCTGATGCCACACGGTCTCGGATTGAGGCTCGACGCCTCCGACGGCGCAAAAGACGGCAATGGCCCCATCCAGAACGCGCAACGAGCGTTCCACCTCAATGGTGAAATCCACGTGACCCGGAGTATCGATAATATTAATGGAGGTGGATTTCCACAGACAGGTCGTCACGGCCGAAGTAATCGTGATGCCCCGCTCCTGCTCCTGGGGCATCCAGTCCATTACGGCCGTGCCGTCGTGCACTTCGCCCATCTTGTAAGTACGACCGGTATAATAGAGTATCCGTTCCGTAAGAGTCGTCTTACCGGCGTCGATATGGGCCATTATTCCAATATTACGTATACTTGAGAGTCCTGGTTTTGCCATTTTCCAAGTCGCTGACGCTTTTGTTTTCCGATCCGTTGCCCGAAACGCCCTTGCGGCGCTCATAGTCGCTCGCAGCAACGGATGTGGCAAGGCAGGTGCACCTTATTACGCAGTGAATCTGAACACATGCACCCCAAATACAGCCGGCGCCGCACCGAAAGGGGCGCAACTGGATAGCAAATACAGGTTGCCGGAGCGGATGTCAAGATCCGACGCTAAGAGCACGGTAATTCTATGGTAAACTCGCAGCCTTCGCCGGGCTTGGTCCTCACTAGAATTCGTCCGTCGTGCTGGCTCACGATGCCGTGGCTGACCGAAAGGCCCAGACCGGTCCCGCGACCCCGTTTCTTGGTGGTGAAGAAGGGTTGAAACAGCTTTCGAAGATTTTCCTCCTCCACACCCGGACCGTTGTCCTTAAAGATGACCTGAACCCATTCTCCGCTTTCGGAAAGCTTCGTTCGAATCTCGAGTACTCCGGATCCTTCCATGGCCTCCGCTGCGTTCATAATGAGATTCAGAAAAACCTGTTCCATTTTTCCGCGGGCCACCGAAACCAGCGGCAGATTCCATTCCAAATCGATCTTTAACTCCACGTGTCTCAGGAGCAGGTGGTTTTCAACCAACATCAGTGTCTCCTGAAGGATTTCGTTCAAATCCATCTGCTCCCGGTCCTGATTGTCGTCCCGGGCAAAATCCAGAAGGCTTTTGACGATGATTTTGCAGCGATTGGCCAACTTGATCACTTTTTCGATGTTCCGTCTGTCGGTATCGTCCAGGGTTTGAGATTCCAGCACAAGATACGAATAGGTGATGATGCCGCCCAGTGGATTGTTGATCTCGTGGGCGATATCGAAGGCGAGCTTGCCCATGGCTCGAAGGCGCTCGCTCTGTATGAGCTGCTCCTCCATCTCTTTCTTTTCGGTGATATCGCGGAAGGTAATCTGATGGACGTCCTGACCCGCGAATTGGGTGGGGAAAACACTCATCTCGAGGGCAAAAACAATTCCATCCTTTTTCAAACCATAACCTTCAAAGAGTTTAAGCCCTGTTTTCATGGACCGATCCCAATGGATCCGTTCCAGGAAACTGACTTGGGAATCCGGTGCAATGATCTGGAGAATGTCCATACCCTTGACTTCTTCCACGTCCTCGTACCCGAACATGGACAGGAACGCCCGGTTTACATAAAGGAAACGCCATTCCCCATAGATGGCTATGCCGTCAATCGAATTCTCGACCATCAGACGGTACTTGGCTTCCGACTCAGCCAGCTTGGTTTCGAGGCTCTTGCGCGCGGTAATGTTCTTAATAACGCCTTCATATCCAAGGATGCGCCCCTCCAGGTCCCTTCGAACGTTCGAGGTGATGAGCACGTCTAATGGCTGGCCGGTTCTGGTCTTGAACTTCACCTCATAATCCTTGACGTATCCGTCGCGTTCGATCGCTTCCTGAAATCGGACACGGTCCGCTGCGTCGTGATACAAAAAAGCGATGGATTCCAGTGCTAGTACGTCGCTCTTATTGCTGAAACCGAACAGATCGACCCCCGACTGATTTACATCCACAAAGCGACCCTCTTTGGTGGTTTCGTAAAACACATCTTTTGAGTTTTCGTAGATCCTTCGGTAGCGCCTTTCCGTATCGTCCAGTGCGCGGTGCACGCGAAAGTGCTGAATAAACCTCCCCAGCTCCACACTCAAGAGACGGACGACTTCACGATCGACAGACTCGAGGAGTTGCGCATGACGGTTCGTACCTAGAACGAGATATCCGAGCTTCCGTTCGCTGGATAGAAGAGGAATCGCCATCCATCGGTGATCGCCTCCAATGTCCGACAGGAGGTGATGAAGGTTGGAAAACTCGGGATCGCTCGGTCCGATGACGGGTTCGTTTCGCGTCAACGCGGTTTCCCAGGGAATTCTTCTGAGGCGTTCCAATCCTTTCGTCTCGATTCCGAAGCTCCGCAGGACGGGATGCGTTTTGCCGTTGCGATTGTCAAACTCGATCAGGAAGGCGACACGGGCCCTAAACCGGTCGAGCGTTTCCGTGAGGATCGCATCATGGAGCCCTTCAAGGGTTACAGCGCGACCCAGAGCCAGGTTTAGGTCCCGAATCCATTTGATGTCGGTTAGAAGAGCGTGACAAGACATGGATGGGTGAGGGCTGCTCGGCGTGGAACTCATGGCTTGGATTCCGTATCGTTGGTTTGGCGATTCGATATCCCATCAAACATCGGTCTTTAACCTAGATGTCCGGGACGCAGTTGTCAATCCGGAGTAAAACAGAGTACCGCAGATCCGGTGATCGTGAGACACCTTGCCCAAGCCTTGCGACATCCGAATCCGGCCGGGAGCAGGTCGGGTTGAGGCTTCAGGTGAGCGTGGAAGGAGCGGACGAACAGGGCTATTAGAAGAGACGCGCACCCATCGGCTTCAGCCCCAAGAGCCCTACAGGATGAGTGATCCGAAATGGAACGGTCGGGAACCTGTATGGTCGAAGGGAATTCTACTCCGAATAGCTGATGCTTAATGGGATGATGTGCAGATCGCCGGAAACGATTTTCGTCCTGCCTAGAGTCCAATCGGTGCATGTTCCTTTGCCGTCAAGCAAACGGCCGATTCTTTCCACGATCCCCTTGACATTGATCACCGGATGGCGCGAGAACACTTGCGGCAAGCCGAAGGTCAGGCTGCAGCCCAGACATTTTCCTGCACGCTGCCTTAAAACGAACTCAAACTCGAGCGTCTTGCGCACCGGGTCAACGTCTCTAAACGAAAGCGAGATGTCATAGGCGCCGTCATTGGAACTTCCGTAAAGCGCTTCGAAGAAGTCGTCCGCGATGTTGGCCGGCAAGAGTTCCGCGAGTTTCTGTTCACTGAACAACCGGTTGATTTCGTTGGAATCCATGTTGTAGCCCATCCTCCGATCCATCACCAGGACGTTACCCCGTATCGTTCGCTTTCGTAGCCGCAGGACACGGACTATCATCGGTTGCTTTCAGGCTCCCGCCCTCTGAAAGCGGTAAATCGATCCCAGTTTCAATATTTCCGTCAACGCGTCCAATGCAGCGCGGCTTTCTTCCGCCAGTTTTGGATCGGACAGGTCATCCGCGTGCAGGGTATCTCTATAATATGTTTGGCCCCAGACTTCCAGTGTTTTGTAGAGCACATCCGTCAGGAAGACGGCCTGATGGACTCGGGTAGTTTCATCAAGGGTTAGCGGAACCCGGAGCCGGAGGCAGGCGGGACCGCCTCCGTTTCGCATGCTTTGGCGCAGGTTGACGTATCGGATACTCTCGATGGGATTCTCCGAACGAACCACTTCTTTCAATATCGCCTCTGTTTTGGGATTCTCCCGACACTCGACAGGCGCGATCAGGCACAGGAAACCATTGGGCAGCGTTACCAACTGGCTGTTGAACAGGTACGTCTGTACGGCCTCTTCGACGGAGAGCGCCGACAACGGCACTTCGATGCAATGGAGGTCTTGTCCGTATCGCTTGTTAAAAACGGATCGAATCTGTTCGAGAGTGTTCCTGCCTCGGCAAAAGGCGCTCTCATGATAAACAAGGGTGTCTCGATGCCCTACGGCTATGACGTCGTTATGGAATACGCCTGCGTCAATGAGCGCAGGGCCTTGCCGAAGAAAAAAAACAGCGTTCGGGTCCAGAAGATGAAGGCGAGATATGGCCAGGGACGCCTCGTATGTCTGCCTGGCGGGGTAAATCGCCGGCCCCTGCAAGGTTGGATCGAAGGCTTCCTTCCCGTAGACAAAGATCTCGATGCCGGGATGATGAAGCGCATCGCAAAGGCGCGTATGGTTGGCGGCGCCTTCATCGCTGAAATGTAGAGTCGCCGGCAGGGGAGGATGGTGCTCAAACACGGCATTGTCGAAGAAAATCTTTCGTAACACCAATGCGGTGGCGTCCGTCTCCAGGGAGCGATGGAATTGGGTTACCAGATTGGCGGGAGTGAAATGTACGCGTCCATCGGAGGTGTCCGATGAAGGAGAAACCGTGGCCGCGTTGGCGGTCCACATGCTCGAGGCGCTGTAGCAGGAGGCCAAAAGAACCGGGTCCTTGCGTTTCGCCTCGGCGATCATATCGGCCTCAGTCCCGTGAAACCCCAGTCGCCTCAGCGTCTCTATGTCCGGCCTTTCGTGGGGGGGCAGTACGGCCTGTTTCAATCCCATATCCGCCAGAAGCTTCATTTTACGGAGCCCCTGGGTAAACGCCTCGCGTGGATTGGACACGTTCCATTTATGGCGTTCCGACGCCAGATTACCGTGCGATAACCCGGCGTAATTGTGGGTTGGCCCCACGATTCCGTCGAAATTGACTTCGAACACACCGGGCGTCATAAGGTAATCCCCGGCGTCGGCTGCTCGGGAAGGGCAAGGGAAGACGACTCGAGAGAGGCGACGGGATAGGCGCAATAGTCCGCTGCGTAATAGCCGCTCGGACGGTGGTTGCCGCTGATGCCGACTCCGCCGAAGGGCAGATAGGAACTGGCGCCGGTGATGGGCCGGTTCCAGTTAATCACTCCGGCGCGGACCTCGTTGAAAAAGCGTCTATAGAGCGCCGGTTCATCCGTCAGAATACCCGCCGAAAGCCCGTAGGCCGTTCGATTCGCTTCCACGAGGGCCGCATCGAAATCCGGAACCCGGATCAGTTGGAGAAATGGTCCGAAGGTTTCCGTGTCGGCGCGATCCTTGACCGATGTGACGTCCATCAGGCCGGGAGTGAGCATAGCGCTGGTATCGCTCTTGAGCCCCATGGTTTCAAGAGGACGCCCACCCCGCTCGGCCAAGTCGTCCTGCGCCTTCAAGAGCTCCTTTGCCGCGGCTGCGGAGATGACGGGACCCATGAAAGGTTCCGGTAGATCCGTCCACGGGCCAACGCGGATCCGTTGGATCATCCCTCGAAGAGTGTCTACGAACTCATCGCCGCGAGATCCCGAGGTGACTATCAGTCTTCGGGCGCAACTACAGCGCTGGCCTGAAGTGATAAAAGCGGATTGGACAGTCATGTACGCCGCCGCCATGGGATTGGACACTTCGTGCACCACCAAGGGGTTGTTCCCGCCCATCTCGAGCGCGAGAATGCGTTCCGGGTGTTCCGCGGACGCCTGATGAAGCGCTTTTCCCGCTGCGTAGCTGCCGGTGAACGCAAGGCCGTGTATGTCGGGATGACGGACGATGGCATGAACCGAGGAATGATCTCCCTGAACGAGGTTGATCACGCCGGCCGGGATTCCGGAGGCTTCCCAAAGTTCGAGTGTCTTTTGCGCCGTCCCAGGCGTCTTGCGGCTGGGTTTGAACACCACCGTATTGCCGGCCAGAAGCGCGGGCACAATATGACCATTGGGCAGATGGCCCGGCATGTTAAATGGACCCACGACGCCGAATGCGCCGTGGGGTTTGAAACGGACTGCGGTCTGGACGCCCCCCCGTTCCTGGACAATGGGACTCCGCCGCTCTTCGTAGGCATCCCTGGAGATGTCCACCTTGGCCGCCATGGCGGCTACTTCCAACAGCGATTCCCACAGCGGTTTTCCGGTCTCCATGGATATCGTCTCAGCCAGGGTTTGCCGATGTTCGACCAGCCTGTCCCGAAAGGCTTCAAGAACGCGGATTCGGGCCGACAGATCGCCCGACGCCCAGTGTTCGTAAGCGGATCGGGCGGCCATGACCGCCTGATGGACTTCGTCCTCTGTTGCCATGCGTCCTTGCCAAACGGTCTCGCCCGTAGCGGGGTCTGTGGACACAAAATCGTTTCCCTTACCCTCGATCCATTGATTGCGGATAAAATGGGATTTGAAGGCCATGGCGAGAGTTCCTATCAATGCTGATCCGATCTCGGGGTCGCCAGCAGCACCCGATCGCCGGACTTTACACGAAGCACGCAGGCCGAAGACTCCGTGATGCGCACCCCTCCACCGGGCGCTCGTTCAGCTGGCCCGTTGCAAGCCCGGAAATCAAAGGCCGTATTTGATATCATGAACGTTGAAGCGTTATCGAGGTCGGACACAACAGACTCCACATGGGTTCTAACGCTTTGTCTTATGGTCCGGACTTGATCCAAAGCGCAGGTGAGGATGGGGCCGGCGTCAAAAATATCCACCATTCCGCTGTCCGAAAATCCTTCATCGAGCAGCAGCTTCATGGCCGGACGAGTGTTCTCGTGCACCTGGCCGATCACTTTCTGAGCCTCGGCGGGAAGAAGAGGAACATAAATCGGATGTCTCGGCATAAGCTCACCGATGAATTTCTTGTCTTTCATGCTCAAGTAGTCGGCTCGGGGATACTCGATTCCGAAAAACAGTTTTCCGAGTGCTTCCCAAAAAGGAGACCGCCCCGACGCGTCCACAACGCCTCGCATTTCAGCCGTGACCAGTGGTTCGAACATGTTTCCGTGTTCAGCCATGAACAAAAAACGACAAAGTGACATGAGCCTGCCGTTACCGTGACCCCGACGCTCTGGATCCATGAAGAGTCCGCCTATTTCGCAGGGGCCGCTGTGCTGGGTCACAAGTTCGAGCATCGGAATCTCGCGATGCACGTTCAAGGCCTTTGACTCGTGGACATCCACAGTGAGCTTGTACGCATAGAAAGGCTCAAACCCACCTACTTTGGACACGATGCTGCCGGTGCCGATCACTTCCCCGGTACTGCGGTCCTCCATCACTAACGTATAGGTTTCTCCGCCGGGTTCTTCCGCCAGGGACGCGAAGCTTAGTTCCGACTTGGCAATGCGTTTTCTGAGGAGTTCCCGGTCGGCGGGCAGTGATGTCAGGCCGTAGCCCGCTTTGCCCGCGAGGCGGACCAGTGTATCCAGATCATTTATTGAAACCGGCCGAACGAAGACCATGCAGCGCTCCTCGGGGCATCCCGATCAGGGTGGTTGCTGTTTGGAAAAGATGGACTCAAGGGGTCAGGGAGCTTCGATCTCTCCGGATCCCAGTTTCATCAGCAGCAATGCGGTGAGCTTAGCCCTTTCCGTCAGGCTGTCCAGATATAGGACTTCATGCGGGCTGTGGAGATGGTCCCCTCGAACTCCCATACTATCCACCGTGGGCAATCCCGCCGCCGATAGGTTGTTCCCGTCGCAGACGCCTCCGCTGGAGCGCCAGTCCAGGGACAGACCCAATTCGTTCCCGCATTTCGAAATCAGATTAAGAAGGTGTTCCGTTCTGTAGTCGAGGGGTTTGGCCGGTCGGGTAAAGGCGCCTCGAAGTTCCACGGAGAGACCTTCACGCCTGTTCACCTGTGCGACAAGATGCTCGAGCCGTCCCAAAACACCCGCCTGGTCCTCGGGTGTCGGGATGCGAATATTGAACCGGCACTGAGCCAGGTCCGGGACCACGTTTAGGGCTCCGCCTCCGGAGACCCGCCCCACGTTGACGGTGATGCCCGGACTTTCTTCCTGTATCGAGTTCAAGTCCAGGATGAACCGGGCCATGGCGTTAATGGCGCTTCGGCCCTTATGGGGTTCCCTTCCGGCGTGCGCCGCCTTGCCGTGGAACGTGGCCACGAAATTGCCGGACCCTTTGCGGGCCGCCACAAGGGCGCCGTCGGGCAGCGCCGGCTCGAACACCAGTCCGAATTGGTGCCTGGCCGCGGCTTCGGCCAGAATCGAAGCGGATCCGGGTGAGCCGATCTCTTCGTCCGGATTGATCAACAACTCCCATCCGACACGGTCGGCGAAGGGGCTGCGCTCGAAGGCTTCCAACGCCTTGAGCACAACGGCGAGTCCGCCTTTGGCATCCGCAACTCCGGGCCCTTGAAGCCGCTTCTCACCGAGCTGGGTCGGGGTTCCAACGGAATCCTCCGGTCCGAACACCGTGTCCATGTGGATCGAAAGAAATACCCTTAAATGAGCTTCCGAGCGCATTTTTATGACCAGCGCTCTGCCAAGAGCCTTTTCCGTGGCGTTTCCTCTGTCGTCTATGGACGCATAGCTCGGCAGCGCCACTTCCTCGATATCTGCATTCAGTACCTGGAAAGCCTTCTTCAACAGCCCACACATTTCAAGCAGGCCCGCCTGATTACCGCCGGCCGAGTTCGTGCCCGCCCAAACCATTACGAGCCGGCGCATGGAGTCGAGTTGGGAATCGATCCAGGCGAGATATGGCTCATAGGGGTTCATGGCAGATGATGATATCCGTTATGGTATGACGCCGAACGTGCATCGAACTCCAATTCTCCCGAACGGGAGTCAGTCTAAAGTCACGCCCGTTGCGGAATTCGACTTCACTTCCATCAGGAGGCTTGGACGCATGCGGCGACCCTGTGCTTGGGATCGCCGCATGAATGAAGATGGGTGAACACCTATTCGTTCACCGGGCTGTTTCGACCGGCCGATTTCGTTTTAAGAAACCGGATGCCCCGGAGGAGTACGGTATATTCCGAATCACCGCCAGAAGTCCGGAATCGTTTCGGTGAGCTTCCTCCAGGAGCCCGCTCTGTCCGATTCCTGATCCACGGGGCGTCGGCATTCTTCAAGCGCATCTTCGACGTAAGAATCCTGCCTCATGCCCACCAGCACCGTTGTAATACCCGGAGTGGATCGAATCGCCCTGATGGCCATTTGGCTCAGTGTTTTCGGGGATCCCCAGTCTCTATCCGCCGCCGCGACCCATTTCTTGGCGAAGCCGGCCTGTTTGGATGCTTCGGCCTGGTAGACGCTTGTCACTGCGAAAAAGCTTTCCTGCACACTTCGGACGTGGGCTTCCACCCTGCGGATCATCTCGTCCGACAGGTCCTGTTGCGCTAAGAACTGAACCACGCCCTGCACTTTGGGGATCAAGAACTGAGTCTGTACATCCAGCCACCGCAGATAGCTTCCATACTGTTTCCAGTGGCGTTTCAGGTTGTACCCCACGGAGACGGCATCCTCGAGTTGCTTCTGAAGGGAAGATTTTAGATTCAGGTTTGGAAAGAGTTCCTGTTTCAACAGATCCTCCGACGCGATCAGGTCTCGGATTCGCGCGTTCACCACGACTTCGCCGGCGGATACCGTCGGCTCCACATCCGCCAGTCGAAGGAGCTTATGATCAACAATGGCGTTCAAAGGGCGATTGATCAATACACCCAGTTGCTTGTCCCGAGCGAACTCGAGCACGCTCTGGCCATTGGGTTGGTTCCTGCCGAGAACCGCATTGGGCTCGAGTAGATTCAGAGGCATTTCCACGACCTGGAAGTGGTTATCTTCGCCTAAGGTTTGAGCGATATTCCATACCGTTTCGAGGCAAGTGCATTCGGGATGGTCGCCGGAATGAGGGAACGTATTCGAGCTGATACCATAGTACTGGATGCGGCCGCGTTCTACTTCGGATTCGAGATGGTTGAAGGCAAGTTCTATTCGCCGGTAGTATTCATTCCGCGCGTCCAAGAGGGACTCTCCGGCTTCCATGGCGCGGGTGAGAAAATATTCCGGATTGTGTAACAGAAACACGTCCAGGGTCTGCAAATCCAGACGCTCCAAGCTGCGGGTGAGCTGATCCTCGAGAAACTCGGGATGAATACAATGCTCGAGGTTAGGCATAACGCTCACCACGTCCGGAAACGGTTTCCCCCGGCTTTTCCGCTCCTGACTAAGGTCATAATTCTTGCCTTGCAGGTAGCCTGCTTTGGAGACCACCACTACTGAATCTCGGGAAATCCCGCCCGCACCCGCTAGGTCTCGAATCACGGCTCCGACGAGCAACTCGGAGCCTCCGTCAGCGTAGTTGGTGCTGGTGTCGATCAGATTGACGCCCTTTGAAAGCGCCTTACTGAGGGCCTGATAGTGGGCATCGACGGTTCGATCCACCCGGTAGCAGCCAAAACCTACCGCGCTGACACGCAGTCCGGTTTTCCCCAGATGGTTGAAAGAACAGGTATCGTGCCTGGTTGCATAGTCCTGACTGCCGTCGATGCCGGCTTTTCCGGAAGTCACTTTTCGCTTACTCCTATGTTGAGGGCCTGGTTCAGACTACTCGCCCGCAGGATCGAGTCGAACTTTCGGCGGCCCGAACCGTCGATTCCTTCGACCGAACCCGGAAGCCCCGGTCTTTCTCGATTCGATCCCGAGCATGCGTGTCGTCGTTTACGCAAGCCCTGAAAACCGACAGTTCCTTCCAAGTTCCGGACGAATGCAGGGGGCTTTGCCGATCGATTACTTCTTCAGATAGCTTGGCTCCCTTTTCCAATTCCTGTCAAGTACGCTTACGGTGTCGACCAGCGCTCTTTCCATTTCCTTTCCGTCGGCGTAGCGCCGGCTCGGGTCCTTGGCCAAGGCCTTCTTGAAGACGGCCTGCATCACCCGTTCGAAGGGATCGATCACGTGCTTGAAGGGTTCCGGCTCGTTGAAACAGATATTGTACATGGTGGAAGAGGGAGACGCGCCCTTGAACGGATGAGATCGGGTGACCAACTCATACAATATGACGCCCAAGCAGAATACATCCGTAGCCGGGGAGAGGGGCTGCTCTCCGGAAAAGTGTTCCGGCGCCAGATACTGATTTCCCTTTTGAGAGGTTTCCCCGCTTTGAGAGGTCAACACGGTTTCGAATTGATAGAGCGAGAAACCGGACACTTTCACATCGCGCTCCCGGGTAATATGGATGTTGCCGGGGTCCAACGCCAAATGCAAGATGTCTTCCTTGTGCATGTAACCCAATACATTGGACACGCGAAGCCCGATTTCCAGTCCCAACCGGAAAGGCACCTCTTTTCCACGCTTGGAGAAACCGACCAGGCTTTCCCCATTCAGGTATTCCTGAACCAGGTAAAACTCCTTTTCTTCTCGATGGACATCGAAAATCAGTATGGCTGATGGATGGCTCAAACGCGCCGTCTTGATCACGCGGTCCCAGGTTTCATCGAGCAGGCGTCTGTCAATGAGCCGTTCGTCGGCTTTTGGAAGAGCATAACGTACGATTTCGACTTTGCGTCCCATCTCGCGGTCCGACGCAACGATATTCGTGCGTGGCCCTCTCGTTTCCTGGCTGATGGGAAGATATTTGTTGAGGATCGCTTCTGGTGGTTCGGGTTCGGCCGCCGAGGTTGACCGCAGCAGGAAATCTTTCAACTCGATGGCTTCCTGGAAATCAGGCCTCAACTCGAGTGCTTTCTCGATGGCGTCCAGGGCCTCGCGGTACCGTTTGGCTGACGTGCAAGCACGCGCCAGGTTGTAGTGGACCGCTGCATCGAAGGGATCGATCCGAAGGGCCAACCGATAGCTTTGAATAGATTTGTGGAAATCCCCGGATTTACGGTAAACGATCCCCAGAGTATTGTATGGATTCGCGCTGTTGGGGTTGACTTTTAGCGCCAACAGGATGGATTGCCGGGCTTCGTTGAACTGGCTCTTTTCAATAAACAATTTTCCGGCCTTGATGAGATATTCCTCCGCTTCATCGATATTGCCCTTTTTCATGTACACTTCGCCGAGCCCGCGGTAGGCTTCTGCGAACAGGTGATTTATTTCAATCGCCTTTCGGAAGGCGGAAATGGCATCCTCGTACCGCCCTTCCGCCATAAAGCGGTAGCCTTTCTGGTAGAACTGTTCCTCGTCTTCGGCGTCGGCAATGGCGTGCTTGTAGGCTTCAATAGCTTCATCGTATTTGCCCTGGATCGTGAGCTGATCGCCTTCTTCCACCTGCTTCATCTTGCCCAGGAAAGCGCCTTTGGCCTTCAACAGGTCCAGCATTCTTCCTTGGAGCGTCTTGAAGGAGTAGGGTCTTAGCACATATCCGCTCGCACCTTCATATACGGCCTCCATGATTTTGTTTTTCCGATTCTCGGAGGTAACCAGTATGAACGGGATGAGAAAGAGAGTGGAATCCGCGTTTATTTTCCTCAAGAAATCCATGCCGTCCACATCGGACAAATCGCGTTCGGAAACAATGAGGTCGCATTTCGAAGTAGTCAAAATCTCCCAGGCCGCGGAGAAATTCTGCGCGGCGTGGACGTATTTGAAACCCAGTTCATCAAGCCACTTCGAGAGCCTGTTGATCTCCGCACGGGTGGGGAAAACGAGAAGAATATGTGAATTACGAATGTCCATTGGCATCTTTGCTCGTCTCGACTCCTTGAAGGGGGCGGGGGAGCCGAGACGTAAGGGTTACCGGGGGTGGTGGTGCACCGGGAAGCTCGACGGGCCACGGTTCACCGAGGTTATGAGATCGAAAACCGCGTTCTATGTGGCGTGATCGGCGCTTCGTTTCAAACCCATTAGAAAAAGACCCGACTCAAAGTCACATTAAGCATTGGGTTCTCGAATACCGGTGGTCAACAAGAAAAGGTCTCGATCCGCCGTGTCCCGTGGTTGAAGGAGCCGTAATCCGACACACGAATCGTTCCGGCGTTGTATTGGAATGTCTGCAGGCGGAAATGACCTTTCCTACGGGGGCGTGGGAGGTCGTCTTGAGTCACATCGGGAATGTTTGCCGTATACGTCTATTCGCTCGGCCGGCAAAGTCCCCCTGGGCTCGTCTTGACTCCACCTCTTTTTCTGTTAAGATGACCCCCGTTACTACCACCCATAACTAAACACTGTTGAATGGCATACGATCTTTTTATGACGGAAATGAGACAAGGAAGTCAAACAGAACACGGTTTGCCCCTGGAAAACATAGATCTCCCGGAGCACTTACCTTTGCTGACCCTCAGAGACGTGGTCATTTTCTCCTACATGCTTCTGCCCTTATTTGTCGGCCGAGAGCGGTCCATCCGGGCAGTGGAGGAGGCTTACGGGAAACATCGTCTGGTATTTCTGGCCGCACAGAAGAAGCCCACCATAGAAGAACCTAAACCCAGTGACATCTATTCCGTGGGCACCGTGGCCATGATCATGCGCGTTCTTCGAATCCCGGACGGCAGGTTCAAGGTGCTGGTTCAGGGCCTCACCAAGGCGCGCATACTGGACTACGTTCAGAATGACCCCCTATATCAGGTGTCGGTGGAACCCATCCATGATATACCTTTAGCCGAATTTACGCCGGAAGTCGAGGCCCTCGTACGGACCGTTCGCGAACAGTCTGAAAAGATTCTGTCTTTGAGAGGCATGCTGAATCCGGATGTCTTATCCATTCTGAACAGCATAGAGGACCCCGGACGTCTCTCCGATCTCGTGGCGTCCAATTTGCGCATTAAGGGAGAAGACGCTCAACGGATACTGGAGATGACCGATCCCGTAAAACGCCTGATGAAAGTCACGCGTTATCTGGGCAAGGAACTGGAAGTGTCCGCCATGCAGGCGAAGATCCAATCCGAAGCCACGGAAGAGATCGGCAAGATGCAGCGGGACTATTACCTTCGCGAACAACTTAAGGCGATTCAAAAAGAGCTAGGAGAGTTCGACGATCGCAACGAGGAGGCAAAGGAATACCGGCAGAAAATCAAACGCGCCCGCATGCCCAAACCGGCGGAAAAGGAAGCTTTGAAACAGCTCGAGAGGCTCGATCAGATGCATCCCGATACCGCGGAGGCCTCGGTCATCCGTACTTTCCTGGACTGGATGGTGGAATTGCCTTGGAGAAAAAGCACCCGGGATTTGCTGGATCTCAAACGAGCCAAAGAGATCCTTGATGAAGATCATTACAATCTGAGCAAGGTCAAGGATCGAATCCTCGAGTACCTGAGCGTGCGCAAGTTGAACCCGAACATGAAAGGCCCCATCCTCTGTTTCATTGGACCTCCGGGTACCGGAAAGACTTCGCTGGGCAGGTCCATTGCACGCGCAGTGGGCCGAAAGATGTGCCGCATTTCACTCGGCGGAGTGCGTGACGAAGCCGAAATCCGGGGGCACAGGCGTACGTATGTCGGTTCTTTGCCCGGACGAATCATACAGGGGATCAAGCAGGCGGGTTCGAATAACCCCGTGTTTATTATAGACGAGGTGGACAAAATCGGCCAGGATTTCCGGGGAGATCCGGCGTCGGCTTTGCTCGAAGTGTTGGACCCCGAACAAAACAGCACATTCAGCGACCATTATCTGAACATTCCATTCGACCTCAGCAAAGTGATGTTCATTACCACGGGGAACCTGTCGGATCCCATTCCTTCGCCGCTGAGGGACCGGATGGAAATTATCCGCCTTTCCGGTTATACCGAAGAAGAGAAGCTCTCCATATCCTTCAACTATTTACTACCCAGACAAATCAAAGACAACGGGATTTCTACAAGCCGGATCATCATCGGACGAGAGGCTCTGCGAGGCGTTATTTCCCGCTACACCCGCGAGGCGGGGCTGAGGAACCTCGAGCGCGAAATTGGAAAGATATGCCGGAAGGTGGCGCGTCGAGTAGCCGAAGGACAAGAAGGTCCTTTCCGCATCACACTCGGCAACCTGCATCGCTATTTGGGTCCTCCCACGTTCTTATCGGAATTGGAGCAGGAGGTGGACGAGGTCGGAGTAGCAACAGGGCTGGCCTGGACCGAAAGCGGCGGGGATGTACTGTACGTGGAAGCCTCTCTCATGAAGGGCAAAGGGAAATTGCTCCTTACAGGCCAACTCGGCGACGTAATGAAGGAATCGGCCCAGGCGGCGTTAAGCTATGCGCGAAACCGCAGCGACACTTTACGCACGGTGCCCGATTTCCATGAGAAAATGGATTTTCACATCCATGTGCCGGCAGGGGCGATTCCTAAAGATGGCCCGTCCGCGGGTGTCACCATGGCGACGGCGGTCATTTCAGCGCTTTCCAAGGTGGCGGTGAAACGCTCGGTAGCGATGACGGGTGAGATTACGCTTCGGGGAAAGGTCTTACCCGTGGGCGGGCTCAAAGAGAAAGCGTTGGCGGCGCATCGAGCCGGTATAAAAACGGTACTCATTCCGGAAAAGAATGTTAAAGATCTGATCGAGATTCCGGAGAATATCAGAAGAAAAGTCCGATTTGTTCCTGTGTCGCACATGGATCAAATACTCGAGGTTGCCTTGGATAGCCCATCTCCGGCGCCGAAATAGCGAACGTCCGCCAGGGAGGTGAGCATCGCCCCGGTGTAAAGGATGGGCCGATCACGCTCGCCGAATCTCAAGAATGTCTTGGTCTTATGGGAAACACGATTCTTTATTTTGATGCCCCGGCCGGATTGAGTGGGGACATGATTCTGGCTTCCTTGCTGGATCTTGGGCTGGACTTGCGCCGGATTGAATCAGCTTTGTCCGGCCTTGGAATCGGACGCTATACTTTGAAGCAGACCACCACGGACCGGATGGGAATCGGCGGTCAGCGGTTTGAAGTTTTACACGAAGCCGGTCACAGCCACCGCGGTCTCGGGGACATCACCCGCATGATCGAAGGCAGTGATCTTCCTTCGAGGGTCCGGAGCCGCTCCCTCGAGGCGTTCAGAAAGGTCGCCGAGGCTGAATCCAGAATCCATGGTTTACCAGTGGAAGCCGTACACTTCCACGAAGTGGGCGCGGTGGATTCCATTGTGGATATCGTCGGGATCATGCTGGCGCTGGATATTCTCGGGGTCGAAAAGGCCTACTGTTCACCCCTTCCCCTTGGAAGAGGAAGTATCTCCTGCGCGCACGGGGTTATCCCCCTTCCCGCACCGGCCGCCCTGGAAATACTGAAAGGCGTGCCGGTCTACGGCGTGGAACTCGAGGGAGAAACGGTCACGCCCACCGGCGCCGCCGTCATTTCTGTCGTTTGTCTGGAATTCGGCCCGTTACCGGAAATGAAGGTTTCCCGCATCGGATACGGTGCCGGAAAGCGGGAATGGCCGGATCGACCCAATGTGCTCAGGGCTGTTCTGGGTACCGGGAATACTCGCCCTGAAGCGGTCGTAGCCATCGAAACCAACATTGACGACCTGACCCCGGAATGGGCGGGCTATCTCATGGAGCGCCTCTTGAACGAGGGGGCTCTTGACGTGGGTTTTCTGCCCGTTCAAATGAAGAAATGCCGGCCGGGTCTGATGGTTCATGTTTTGGCGCCGATGGAAAAACGAGATCGACTGGTGCGTGTGTTGTTTAATGAAACCACCACCATCGGTGTCCGGTATTATCGGGTTCAACGTGAGACGTTGCCCCGAAAAGCAGGTGTTCTGGAAACCGAGTTGGGTTCGGTTGTCGTCAAGACGGTGGAAATGCCGGACGGAAAAGTTCGACATTATCCCGAATACGAGTCCTGTGCAGCCTTGGCGAGGCAACTGGGCATTCCGGTTATTGATGTGTATGCGGAAGTCACGGCGACGGCGAAACGAAACTCGGACGCCTGAGTTGCTTCAGCCTGTGTTTCGCCGGAGCAGCTCAAATTGAGGCGAAAAGATGATTACCTGCATTGATTCGCTCAACCAGATCGATATTGTCATCGTTGGAAACGAGATCGTTTCCGGAGCCGTGCAGGACGAGAACGCCCGATACGCCTGTAAGCGTCTGTCTTCAGCCGGTTTTCGGATCAGAGGCGTCATCACCGTAGGCGACGTGTTCGAGCATATTCGATCCGCTGTTTCCGAAGCTGCGAAACGTTCCCCTTTCGTCATCGTGGCGGGAGGACTGGGACCTACCTCCGATGACATCACCACGCAGTGCGTGGCCGATGCATTCAACCGCCCTCTCGAACGGGACGAGCGATTGTTCAGTCTCATTCGGAGGTTTGTGGAGGATCGGGATCTGGGATGGAATCCCGCGCTGGAGAAGCTGGCCTTGCTGCCCCGAGGCGCTCGACTCGTGGATCCCCACCCCCGAGCCTGCGGCTATGTGATTCAGGAAGCGAATTCCACCCTCTTTTTTCTTCCCGGTGTACCCTCTGAAACACGCCGTCTGTTGGATCGGCACGTAATACCGGTTCTTCTAAAAGCGGTTTCCGGGCTTTCACATGTGGTTCAAAGGGTGATCAGACTGTTTGGAACGGACGAGGCTTCGGTGGAACAGGCGCTCAAGGGACTGAAAGACCTGTATCCCACTACCTCCATAGGGTATTATCCGAACTTCCCTGAGGTCCATGTAAGCTTCTCCGCTGCGGGTGTCAGCGAGGAGGAGGCCCAGTCGCGTCTGGATAGGATAGAGGCGGAGATTAGGAGGCGACTGGATCCTTACGTATTCGGAACGGATAAAACCCGTTTGGAGACGGCTGTGGGAGACCTGCTGCGGAGCAAAGGCCTCGCCATAGCCCTGGCGGAGTCGTGTACCGGCGGGCTGATCGGGCACCGTATCACGTCCGTGCCGGGAAGTTCGGACTACTTTGAACGAGGTGTGGTAGTGTACAGTAATCGGGCGAAGATGGAGCTTTTAGGTATCGACCCCGCTTTACTGGAGAGACACGGCGCCGTGAGCGCGGAGTGCGCCCAGGCCATGGCCCGAGGGGTGCGAAGGGTGGCCGGAACGGATGTGGGGCTATCTTCGACCGGTATAGCCGGTCCCGGCGGCGGGTCCGAAGAAAAGCCCGTGGGCACTGTGTACATTGGCCTGGCGACGCACAAGGGCGCCTTGTCGGAACATTTTCGTTTTTTCGGAAACCGAGAGCAAATTAAACTTGTGACTTCCGAAACGGCCCTTTATCGGGTTTGGAGGTATCTCAACGGTGATCCGTTCTTTCATTGCCTTTAAAATTCCGACGGAAATGCGCGATATTCTGGTGAGCATCCAGGAAAAACTGAAAAAAAACGGAGTGGATCTTCGATATGTTCGCCCGCAGGGCATCCACCTCACCTTGAAGTTTCTGGGCAACATACAAAAAGAGAGCATCCCCCCGATTTTTGAGGTTATGAACCGAGTCTGTGAAGGACAACGGCCCCTTGATGTGTATTTAGAGGGTGTGGGCGCTTTCCCTAGTTCGCGCAATCCCCGAGTGGTCTGGGCGGGTCTCGAGGGGGATCTCGTCCCGCTGTACACGATGCAGCAACACTTGGAGCAGGGGCTCATTCCCCTGGGATTCGATCCGGAGAAACGGCGGTTTCAGGCCCACTTGACGTTAGGAAGAATGAGACAATCCAATAAGCCCCCCAATATTTCAGCATTTTTGGACGATTTGAAGCTGGACGCTCAACCCCACTTTACCTTGGACGAACTCATCCTCTACAGGAGCGATCTGCTTCCGGGAGGAGCCGTGTATGAAGGAATGAAGTCAATTCGGATCGGTGAATGACGGACACTTCCCCCTCAGCGGAACAAGCAGACACCAAGATCGTTATCTGAAACACGTGTCTGACGGCATTCGCCCGTGTGTATTCCCGGCGGCGGTTTCACCCGGCGGTGAAACCGCCCCCTGTTACTGCACGGAGAACATCACGTTGACGATTCCTCCATCCCAGACATAGTCGGGGGACTGTACATTTTTTACCGTAGCCGAATACGCCCCCGGTGTCGTCCCGTTCAGCCCTTTTTTGTTGGGCGCGGACGTCTTCCAGGTAAACGTCGCCAACCCGTTCACATCACTTGACATGGATAACTTCAGGGCGGTTGAAGGACCCTGAATTGACATATCCAGGATTGCGTTGGAGACAGGCGATCCGGTGGTCTTTTCACTAACATAGAGCTTCAAGACGAATGTCTCGCCGGCTTTCAGGGTATCGGTTGTCACAAAGGTACTGACCCGATTTTTGCCTTTTCCCAGTTGTCGGTAAGTTCCAGACACAACGTTGGTGATCGTAGCCATGGATGGGACGGATGTGGCAGCTTCGAGTAAAAAACTGGGTCCAACGGCAGGCTCGCTCGACTCCGCTTCGTTTCCAGCCCAGACTCTCCAGTAATACCTCACGTGTTCCTCGAGTCCCTGGAACGATTTAGTCGGATCGGGTCCGATGTTGCCGTAAAACACTCGTGTGGCCTCACCCCAGTTAGGATCCGTGTTCAATTCCAATTGGTACCAGGACGCGTTCGCGGAGGGGTCCCACTCGAGGATCACGGAAGTACTTGGGATGGTGACGGGGCTTTCGTTCAAGCTCCGAATGTACTCTGCATGACCCACGGAGGCGGCCGCTCCCCCGTCCTTCTTTTCCAGAAAGGTGATCGGGCGCTTGGTTCCTACGACGCGCGGCTCACTTTCGACGTCCCCGCCCGTGAAGGGCGTTTCCAATCCAGAGGTGAAATTCTCTGTTGTAGACAGGTGATGAATAATGCTGAACCTCCCGATTCTGGAAATGGGGTCATCCCAATAGACACGAGCGCATCCGTCTTCACCCCAATCTTCGCCCCAGGTGTTCTGAACGATCCAGCTTTCTGTGGCGTTCTCCCACCCTATGATGCGCACCAAAATAAGCCCTATGTAGTTTAAGCCGAGAGACTCGTACACGCCCCCGGCGTAGAACAGAAAGTCCTCGAAAAGTCTCATCGTGGTGAGTACCGGGCCTTTGAGAACAGCTTGCTTGATGGTCTCTACGTCGGTTTCTTCCCTAGTGACCCACTCCCAGGAATCCAGCAGATACGTGGGTTCGTGGCCATTCGTGGAAGCTCCAAACAGCACGAGGTAGTCTTGAATTTCAGTCAGAGATAGCTGGGAAAAGCTGCTTGCCGGCTCGAGGGAACCCGCCGTCAGGTTTAGGATCCGCGAAGGATCCCCTTGTGCGATGCAGGCAAGATCCCCGATGTTCCGAAGAGTCGTGGTAAGGTGGCCGCTGTCCTGCGGGTCCGGCTCTGATCCGGATTCAACCCAGTTTTGATCTCGAACGTTTCTCCAATCCAGCGAATCGGGGAGTGGCGAAACGGGTGATCGGGGGTTCCAAAGGCCCGCACCATCGTCTAAGCGAGCAGAAGAACCGTTCAATACGGTGATTACTTCGAGTTCCGGTTCGTAAGTCGGGGTAACGTTGTTTTCACGGGCCGTCCAGGAAAAACCCCGATCCTCGATAGCCGTTTGAATGGTGAGTTCGCTCAGCGTGGCGTCAGTGGCAAGGGCGAGTGAGATAACCAGTAATTGAGCCAGAAAGAAAACTTGGATACAAAAGAATCGAAACAATCTCATTACAGTTTTGAACTCCTATCATCGGTTTTCCCAGACAGGAATGCAAAACGTCGGCCAGGCCCCGGACAAGGAGCCAGAGAGAGCATGAAGGCCGGATATCCATGAATATCCGACCATTTCGGAAAGGCTGTCCTGTGACATGGAAGAAATCAGGATTACGCTTCTGTAATTAAATCAGGCTGCCGCTGTTTTGGTACTTCGGATTACAAAAAGAGTTCGATGCCTAGGTCCAAGATGGGGGGAAATCCGAGAAAGTACGATCCGGGAGGCGCCGGTCTTGAGGGCGGACCGGCGGGCAACACCCTACCGGAAGTACAACTGGATACGTTGGGAGGAACGACTTCGCCAAATCGCTAATCACATCCAGCGGATCCGATTCATGTTGGATCGAGCATTCGAGTGACGAGCTGTTTCAGAGCTTCAGCCTGAGAACGATTCATAACCAGCGTGCGTTTCCCGGATCGGACTACGACCAGGTCGCGAACACCTAAAACAGCCACGGTTTCAGAGGGGTCCTCGCAGAAAACCAGGGTATTCTCAGAGGCTGATGCATGCAGCACGCCCCTGGCTCGATTTCCGTGCGAGTCGGGGGCCAGAAATCGATCGAGGGCGCTCCAGCTTCCTACGTCGTCCCAGTCGAAGTCGCCCTTTACCATACGGATGTTCTTCGTTTTTTCCATGACGCCAAAATCGATGGAGATTCGGGGCAAGGCGCTGAAAGCTTCTTGAAGTGCTTCCGTCCACTCCGAAGTCCCGAATTTCCTTCCCAAGGGAAATAACCGTTCCGAGTGGATCGGGAGGTGAGCCTGGACCTCCGAGAGTATGGAATCTACCGTCCACACAAACATGCCGCTATTCCAATAGAAACGTTCGTCTGCATGGTATTGCTCCGCCGTAGTCGGCTCCGGCTTTTCTTTGAAGCGCACGAGTTGAAAGTGTTGGACATCTCCGTCCGGTTCCAGACGCTTTCCGGTTTCGAGGTAGCCGTAACCGGTAGCCGCGCGTCCCGTTGTGATCCCAATGGTATACAACGCCCCAGTCCGTTTTGCGCATCCGGCGGCGGACTCCATCACCTGCTGGAATCGACGAACGGGAGAAATGAAATGGTCCGCGGTGAGCACGGCCATTACCGGGTTGCCGAAAAGCCTCCGGCAGATGACCGCTCCGAGGGTCACTGCGGCGGCCGTGTCACGCATCATCGGCTCGCCGATGATGTTCCGCTGGGGAACTGCGCGTAGGCCTGGTTGGTCAGAACCAGGATGCGATCCGGAGCCGCCGTTCCCATAAGACGATCGTAACTGTGCTGCAATAGTGTTCGGTCTCCAAAAAAGGTGATAAACTGCTTCGGCCGATCCGCGGTGCTCAGAGGCCAGAAACGCGTACCGGACCCACCCGCCATGATTACGGCAACGAGTGCTTTCTCAGCCATTAGGGTTTCCTTCAAACATTCGTGGGGGTTGGTTCAAGAATTCAGATGGAGCCCATTCGCAGATACCGCCCGTGGTGGTTCGGGATCAAGCGCTTGTAATGGTGCAAAATAGTTGTTAAAGACTCAAGAGAAAAACAATCCGAGGGTCGGATCTCGGGGAGTCCGACAACAACGGCCCCCGGCGTGCTTTGAGTGTTCGAAGCTTCTGTGGGGAAAGTACGAGCATTCCTTGTCCGGATGATCCATTCGGTGCGTTTCTCATGAGATTTGCAAAAAGAATGAACTCCCTTCCAGGGCCCTTGCGGCTGATATCGAGACGCAAGAGCTTTCTCCGGGTCGGTAGCCGATCCCGATACATGGTCCCGCGTTTAACGTTGTGGGTGTAATCTGCAACAGGATCTCCGGATGCGATACTACTGCGCCAACTTGGACATTCACGACCGCATGTGTCTGGTGGTCGGGGGAGGGGCCGTTGGAGCACGTAAAGTCAGGAAGCTACTGCAATGCGGCGCCCGGGTCATTCTGGTCAGTCCCGAGGTTTCACCGGACTTGGAAACGCTTATTCAGGAGAAGAAATTAGAGTACCGAGACCGACACTTTCACGATACGGATCTGGAAGACGCGTTTTTGATTATAGCTGCCACGGATGACGCTGATGTGAATCGGACCGTATCGGAGGCGGCGAAGGCGAGAAACGTGCTGTGCAACGTGGTGGACAGCCCGGAACTATCGAGCTTTGTGGCGCCTGCGGTAGTGCGGAAAGGGGACCTGGTCGTTGCCATATCTACGGAAGGGAAAAGCCCCGCTCTTTCCGGAAAGTTGCGGAAGCGATTTGAAAAAGAGCTTTCGCCCGCCTACGGCCCCCTCGTAGACTTGCTGGGCGCCTTGAGGTCCCGTTTGAAGAAACAGGGTCGTTTTTCAGAGGAGGCGAGGAAGAAGATAGGCGACTTGATTGATTCCCCCATTCTGAATTGGATTACGGACGGAAACCATGAGCGCATCGAGAAAGCGGTTTGTTCAGTGTTAGATGAACCGGTTACACTCGACGATCTGGGGGTGGTTATCGGACAAAGGAACACATCGGATGAGTGAACTTCTTTTTTGGGTCTGTTTGTGCGCGTATCTGGCGGGCGCCATCCTGTACCTGTTGTATATTTTTATACAACGGAAGCAACTGAGCCTGTTGGGTCTAGTCTCCCTCGCTTTCGGTTTCGCGTCTCAGTCCGTCTACTTCATCCTGCAATACCTCGAGTCAGGGCATTTCCCGATTGTGAATTTCCAGCAATCATTGTCTTTTTTTGCCTGGGCCATCGTGGGGTGTTACTTTTTGCTGCAATCGAAATTCAACCTACGGGTTCTAGGCTCTTTCGTAGCGCCTCTGGCCGTAGTCCTGATGATCAGTTCTTCCCTGTTTCCACTGGGTACCCTCCCGTACAAACCCACATATAAAAGTGTCTGGCTTCCGGCTCACGTGATTACAGTGTTTCTCGGGAACGGGATCTTTGCAGTGGCGTTCGTGGTCAGTGTCATGTATCTCTTGCAGGAACACACCATTAAGAAGAAGAAACTAGGGTTCTTTTTCAGGCGTCTCCCCCCCCTGGATCGACTGGATGCGCTTAACTACGGATGTCTCGTCATCGGTTTTCCTCTCCTGAGCCTGGGCATGATAACGGGGTCCATTTATGCTCAGATCAGCCTGGGTTCCTACTGGCGGTGGGACCCCATGGAGGTCTGGTCGCTGATCACCTGGTTCATGTACGCGGCCCTTCTGCACCAAAGGCTGACCGTGGGATGGCAAGGCCGACGCGCGGCCATCATGTCCATTGTAGCCTTCCTGATCTTGTTATTCACGTTTCTGGTGGTCGGAACGTGGATGAAGGGCTACCATACGTACGCCCTGCCGGAGGTCTCCCGGTGAACATCGTATTGGTGGGAATGAATCACCAGTCAGCTCCGGTGGAAATCCGGGAAAAGATCGCTTCGGACCGGCTGGGAGCGGAGGAGTTCTTGCGGAAGCTTTCCGCATTGTCTTCGGTTTTGGAGTGCTTGTTTCTTTCTACCTGCAACCGGGTGGAGACTCTGATCGTCTCGTTGGAGCCGAAAGAGACGGTTCAGGAGGCCGTTTCCCTGCTTACGGGAGACGGTGACCTCGGTATGGAGAACTGGGGCGACTATCTGTACGCGCTCGAAGGGCATGAAGCCGTCCGTCATCTGTTTCGGGTTTCATCGAGCCTCGATTCAATGGTATTGGGCGAGCCCCAAATTCTGGGCCAGTTAAAGGAAGCTTACCGGTTTTCGGTGCAACACCATTGCACGGGAGTCGTTCTCAACCGGCTCTTGCACAGGGCCTTTTTTGTGGCCAAAAGGGTCCGATCGGAAACCGGCATCGGAAGTAGCGCCGTGAGCGTCAGTTACGCCGCCGTGGAGCTGGCCAGAAAGATTTTCGGCGATCTCACGGCCAAGAAGGTCTTGCTGATCGGGGCGGGCGAGATGGCGGAATTGGCTTTACGGCACCTCTGGAGAAACGGGATTAAAGAAATCGTCGTGGCCAATAGGACGCTGCAACGGGCTCTGGACTTGGCTTCCGAATTCAGGGGCTCGGCCGTCACGATGGAGGAGATCGTCACGCTCCTGGCGTCCGTGGATATTGTGATTTCTTCCACCGCATCCAGAGACTACGTTCTCACGCACAGGGACGTTCAAGGCCTCATGCGTAAGAGGAGGAACCGGCCCCTGTTTTTTATCGACATAGCCGTACCCCGAGACATCGATCCGCGTATTAACGAGATGCCGAATATGTACGTATACGATATCGATGAATTGCGGAATGTGGTCGATGAAAACGTTCTCGAGCGGCAACAGGAGGCGTTGAAAGGGGAGCGCATCGTCAAGGAGGAGACGATCAAATTCGAGAAATGGTTGGATACCCTCGATGTAGTGCCCACGATCAAACACCTCATCGAGTGGGCGGAACGAATCCGGAAAGCGGAACTGGATAAGACGATGCCGCGGCTGGGGCCGTTATCTTCGCAGCAGATTTCGGCTATTGATTCGATGAGTTCCGCCATAGTGAAAAAGTTGTTGCACAATCCGGTGCAGTTTCTGAAACGGGGGCGGAAGCACGAGGCCAATCGGGAAAGCGATATCGACCTCACGCGTAGTATTTTTGCCTTGAACGGGGATGAATAGGGCTCTCCGGCGTGTTCCTTGACGTATTGAATGTCAGGATGATAGAATTTTAGCACTGCAGCTTTGTTTCAACGAAATTTAGCATTGACGAGGAAATTATGGGCGAGATCATCGACCTATCCAACAAGAGGGAACAGCAGCGTCAGGAAGGGACGAAAGAAAAGCTCGAAGCTGCGAGACGTATTTTCCTCTGCAGCGCTTGTCCTTCCAAGTGCGCCAAGTGCGGAACGCAGTTGGAGGTCCATGCCCATGCCTGCATGGTTCCGCACGAAGAGTTTTCCTTTTGCGAGGCGTGCGCTTTGGACTGGGAAATCTTCCAGAAAGTGAGGCGAGGCGAACCGGCTGAAAGACAGTATTATCACAACGATGAATGGGTCACGTTGTGGGAGATGTGGCTGAAGTACCAGAAAGCCATGTCGAAGTATCGAAATTCCAAGGAGTTTCGGCGGCTGCTAACGGAACTTGAGCAGTAAGCCGGTGGAGGCGAACAGATATGTTTGGCATAGGAATGCCGGAATTGATCATCATTCTGGTCATCATTCTGATCATTTTCGGCGCAGGTAAGCTGCCGGAAATCGGAAGCGGTATCGGCAAAGGAATCAAGAACTTCCGTAAAGCTACAAAAGAACCCTCGGAGATCGATGTAACTCCTGAAAAACAGGAAGACGAGGCCAAAGAAGTCAAAGAAGAGAGCCGAAAGGACTGACGGTTCGGAAGGTGCAAGCCTCTCACGGAATACATCCGCGGCCATGAGGCCGTGGATTTGTCGTTAGTGCGCCGCAGCCGAATGAGGTGTCCATTTTCGAAACCCCTTCCCACGGAACACCATCACGGGACTTTCAACAGTTCTTCCACGATTACGGGACAAAGATCCCGAGGGAATAGATTTTTCTTGACGTATTTGTTATGATTATATAAACAAATTGTCACATTCCTAAATGTCTTAAAGACCAAAGCGCCAAAATATTTTAGAGAGAGGTTGCGTCAATGCGCGGAGGGTGCGTTCCCTGTCCTGCGTTCGACGCAAGGAATTGGACATTGAATGGAACAGGTTTTTCCGGGCGCTTTACGTATCCGCGGCGAAGGGGATCCAGAGGTCTGCGACGACTGCATCTGGTTTGAGTTCGACGAGGAGTCCAGGGGTTGCGGGAACAGGTATCATCTCTGTTGCTTCCTCCTACTGGAAGAGCGTTTTTCTCCTCAAGAGCATCTGCAGAGCGGGAACAGCGGATTGATGAAATGAGTGCGCGACCCCGAGTTCGGTGAGCTGCATCCATCCTCCTCCTCGGCCGGATTTCAGTAGTGATCGGGCGGCGGATCCTGCTCGTTGGGGATCTCACCGTTGATTCTGCCGACCGAGCGACCTTTCTCCCTTTCTTTCCGATCTAGCCAATCGACTCAAAACCTATCGGGATATGGCCAAGTGCCGTCGCGACCGAATAAGGGATCGATGCTACGCCCTATAGCGCGCGATGATCGGCGTGGGAATCCGCGGCTAATGGTTGAAAGGGAATCAATTATTCAATATAGGTGATTTCCGGAACGTCTCCCGGAGGTGGAACCATCATTTTGGCGAGTGCGAAGCGCAAACAGAGACGACACGGTCTACGGGTGATCATTCTCGCCATGTCGTTCTCCCTGGGGCAACAGGCATACGGTGCCGGCTGGACGGACGTGAAAGGGTTTCAGATTGAACTGCCGGCTGCACCGCAACGTATTGTGGCGTTGGCTCCAAGTGTCACCGAAATCCTGTTTTCACTGGAACTTGGAGATCGAATCGTCGGTGTGACGGACTTCAGTGATTTTCCACCGGAGACGGCGCGTCTGCCAAGAGTAGGTTCCTACAAGAACATCAGCGTGGAAGCGGTCCTGAATCTGGATCCGGACCTGGTCGTGGGCGTGGCGGACGGGAACCCTCTGCATGATCTCGACAGGATCCGGGATCTGCACATTCCCGTATATTTGGTGGATCCCAAGACCATTCCAGCCATGTTGGTTTCGATCGAAAAAATCGGGGAGATCACGGATCGCGCCGAAAGAGCCGGACTTCTTGTGGCCAAACTGAGGAAGCGCCTGGATTGCATCCGCCATTTGACAGAGGGCCTGGACCGGCCCCTCGTGTTGCTGCAAATCGAGCAGAACCCCCTGGTCACTGTAAATGGCGACACGCTTCAGAGCCAACTCATCGAACTGGCCGGCGGAAGAAACCTGTCGGCGGAGGAGTCCGTCCGGTATCCCCGTTACAGCCTCGAGACCGTGCTCTTAAGGCAGCCCGAGATCATTATTATCAGCACCATGCAGGAGGAGGCTCGATTGGCGACGGAACTGGATCGCTGGAAGCGGTTTCCGGCATTGCCGGCCGTCCGGGACCATCGGCTGTACGTGGTTCAGTCGGACCTCATCGCTCGAGCCGCTCCTCGTATCCTGGACGGCCTCGAAGCCATGTTTAAGATTATCCACCCGGAGATCCCAATTGATTGCGGCTCGACCCCGTAATATCCTAATCGTTTCGGGAGTATTGCTGTTATTCTTGATCCTGGTGACCTTCATTGCGCTTGTCAGTGGAGCCGTGACCATACGTTTTCAGGATCTCTGGCAGATTCTTCTTGGTTCCGCCGAGCATTCGGTGAAGCGAACCATCGTTCTGGACATCCGATTACCTCGGGTTCTGCTGGCCGGTTGCGTGGGAATAGGTCTCGCCCAGTGTGGGGTGGTCTTCCAGACGCTTCTCAGAAATCCGCTGGCCGAACCGTTCATTCTGGGCGTTTCCAGCGGTTCGGCTCTGGGAGCCATCGCGGCCATAGTATTTGGTTTCCAGTTTATTGGAGCGGTTTCCGCTTGCGCGTTTGTGGCGGCTTTGCTCACCATTCTATTGATACTTGGAATCGCCCATGGTCGCGGACCTGTGAACACCACTTCGTTACTGCTCTCAGGCGTGATTCTGAACGCCTTTTTTTATTCGATCATTCTGTTCTTCATATCCACAACCTCCGAGGAGAAACTGCATTCGCTTCTGTTTTGGCTGTACGGAGATCTCGGACGCAGCCGATACTTCCACGTGGCGGCGGTGGCTCCCATCGTGGGGTTAGGAGGGGTTTTCCTTTTCAGCTACGCTAAGAATTTGAACCTGCTGGCTGCGGGCGAGGAGGCTGCGCACCATTTGGGACTGGCCGTCGAGCGGACCAAGATCATCCTTTTTGTAACGGTGTCGCTCATCACCGGATTCGTGGTTTCGGTCAGCGGGGTCATCGGTTTTGTCGGTCTGATCGTCCCGCATCTGATGCGAATGGTGCTGGGATCCGACCATCGGATGTTGCTGCCGGCCGCGGGGCTTTTTGGTGCTTCCTTCCTGATCGCGGCGGACGCGGGCGCGCGCGTGTTGATCGCACCGACAGAGCTGCCTTTAGGGGTCATAACCGCGTTTTTGGGGGCTCCGTTCTTTATTCTCATCCTGAACCGAAAGGGAGCCGGATGGGGATCCTCTTAGAAACCGAAGGCGTGGCTTTTGCCTACGGCTCGAAAACGGTCCTCGACGATGTATCCATCCAAGTGGAGGAGGGGGACTTCCTCGGCATCATAGGACCCAACGGATCCGGGAAAACCACGTTGCTCAAGGTGTTGAACGGAGTGGCCGAGCCCAGTAAAGGGCGGGTGTTGTTCAGGCGCAAGCCCATTCGCGCCTTTCCCAGAAAAGAACTGGCTCGAAGTATGGGGGTTGTGGCCCAGGAATATGCATTCTCATATCCTTTTACCGTTCGTGAAATCGTGTTGATGGGACGGTACGCCCACATGAGCCGCCTGGGATTCGAGAGTTCACACGATATGGAAGTGGCTCTGCGTTCCATGTGTTCGACCGACACCGAACATCTGGCGGACCGAAAGTTTCATGAACTCAGCGGGGGAGAGCGCCAAAGAGTCATTATCGCCCGGGCGCTGGCCCAGGAACCCCAGATTATTCTATTTGACGAACCCACCGCGTTTTTGGACATCCGGCATCAAATAGAATTCTTTGATTTCATCTGGGAGTTGAACCGGAACACGGGCGTAACCATCGTTGCCGTATCTCACGATATCAATTTGGCGGCCCAATATTGCGAGAAAATGGTTCTGGTGTCCAACGGTCGTGTGTTCAAGATGGGGCGGCCGGATGAGGTGGTAACGGAGGATTCGGTCTTTCAGGTTTACGGCAAGCGCGTCCTTTTGGATCGCAATCCCTTGACGGGGAGGCCCAGGATCACGCTGCTAAGTCAGAAAGAGGCGTTCAGAAAGTGCAGGCGCCAGCCTGCGGCGGACTGAGATCCGCGAAAGGCCGCGTCCCCGGAAACGGTACGTGCAAAAAAACGCCGCCCAGACCAGCGGCCGGACGGCTTACAATACAGACAAGACCGCACTCCGACGAGCCTTTCGTGAGGCCATCCCGGATACACGACAGATCAGCTTGTTGAAATCACCCCGTGAATTCGGGCAACCGTTCCGCGGTGATGCCGGGATCAAGCCTCGGACCCGACGACTCCATTGAGTGGAGAGGGATCGACTAATCTTTGGCGACCTTACCTTTCAGGTCGTTGATTTCTTTCTTCAGCGCCTCGACTTCCTCTTTGTATTTCTTGCTTTCCTCTTTGAATTTTTCTGAATTTTCTTGCCCGTATGTAGCCGTAAACCCCTCGTCTTCCTCTTTCTTTTGCTCCATCTTATCCTTTACTTCTTCGAGGCCGAGATAGGTCGCAAGAGCGCCCCCCAGAATGAGGATCAATGGAATTCCGCCACCGAGGATCATGAGGAAAAACTTCCAGAACACGATAATTCCGATGACCCCGAGAACGAGAGCAACGATACCCCCAAACAACGCTGTCATAGATACTACCTCCTTAACCCAAATTCGGTTCTTGTATTCGATTGTTCAAAAATGAACATTCTATATATCAGGAACGGGCAGGCCTTAACAAGGTTTTTTTCAGTCCCGGGCCCCCTCCAAACGTTCATTTTTGGGAGTTGAAACGGCTGTCAATTCCGCAACCACCGTTTCTGGCCCTAAAGAAGAAGTCACTTGTCCAGACGCTGAATCAGCCGTTCCTTGAACTGCACCGGATTGCGAACGCCGTACAGAACGCGAACGCGCCCCTCGGGGGATTTGAGATGCAGAGCCACGTTCCCGATGCCCAGCATGCGTTGAGTCAGACCTCTTCTCAGCTCGACCTCCGAAATGTTGCCGTAGGGAATTTCTTCATCCCGGCCTCGAGGGATACCGTTGTTGACGGTGAATCCATTCTCTTTCCAGGCGTACAGAGTCGTGGATCGCCGCAAAACCACGAAAACCAGAATGAGCGCCGAGACGAACAGGCCCTGGACACGATACGGAGCGTAATCCGGGTTGAGCGAGGGACCAAGAATGAACAAGGCCGCGGCCGTATAAAAAACGAAGTAGCTCGACCATGCCGGTCGGAACGAAAAAGAAACAGGATGCAGTGTCATGCCAAATTCCAGTGCAGCCGGAAATCCGGACTACTTGATGAGACTTCGAAGCTTTGCCTGATATCCATCGAAAACCCGATCGGACAACGACTGTAACGGCTTTCTTATTCTTCGATATTCCGGAAGATCGATGGGCTTTGGGAGTCGCAAGGATTCCCAATTAATCGGGTGGAACAGCATTTTCTTTTCGAGCGAATGGAGTTCCTTGGATGTAAAATTCCCCCCCAGAAATTGCTTTCGTTCCAAGTCCGCAATGTCCATAGTTTTCAAAAAGTGAATGATGGCAAGCAGGTCGAACTCCTGGTTGAAATTCTTGATATTGATATTGACCGCTTTGCACTCTTCGAACAGCTCAGCATAAGATTCGTTGTACCGCGTTACCCATTTGACCAATCGATTGTAAGCTTCCCTAAGGAGCGTCCGATACCTCGATCGAAAGGTAAAGCCGCTGGCAGGGATCAGCCTGAGCTGTCTCATGTCGAGATCGCTTCCGAAAAACTCGAAAGGACGAATTCGCTCCACTTCGATGATTTTTATGAATTCCTTTATGTAGTGCGGGTCGATCAACAGCCCGAATATCCTGAGGAACCGCTTACCCACCAGCTCCCGATATCGGTTGACGCGGTTTTTCCGATGCTCGAAATCCTGGCAAATTTCATCGATGATGCGACGGTTCAGGAGGTAATTTTCAATCACCTCCTCCTTGACCGCTCGAGTCAATCCCAGGATGAGATCGTTTCCCATACCCTTATTGTTCCCCGATTGGCGTTTTTTTTCAACCCTATCATGGACTAAAGATTCAAAATCCACATCCAGGCGTAATAGGTTCCAACCGAGAGTAGTGTCGTAAAGGATACCGTGTTGGCGGCCCAGGAAGGATCTCCTCCCAGTTCTCCGGACATCACAACGCTTACGGTGGCTGTGGGAGCCGCCAAAAGCACGGTGGCTGCAGATCGCGTCACGGACGGAACGTCTCCCAGGGAAAAAAGGAGAACACCCAGGGCGGGCAGCGCCAGCAGTTTCAAAAAAGCGCATGTCCCCATCTCAAACGCGGTCCTGGAAAACGTGGCGAACGACAGCGATGCCCCGATGATGAGCAGCGCCATAGGTAAAGCCATGCCGGAGATCATGTCCATGGAGCGGTGCAAGAAATCGGGTACGGTCCATCCCTCGATCGAGAACAGGAGCCCCAACAGCAGGCTGATAATGATGGGATTCAGCAACACGGACTTCAATGGAACCCAAAGCCCATGCTTCCCCGCATGCTCCCTACCGCCATAGTGGATGAGAACAAGGATCGAGAAGACGTTCTGCATCAGGATCAATACCGCCAAAGCAAATCCCGAAGCCGTCAGGCCTTCGTCTCCAAACGCATAGTAAATCACCGCGATACCGATATAACCTAAATTACCGTGGGTACTGGCCTGAACGAAACTCGCCCGCAGAGGATTATTGTTTTTGGAACTTGGCGAAAAGAACCTGGATAACACAAGCGCCAACGCCAGAATAATCAGATAGGAGGCGGCTACGAACATGGCGCAGTTCAAGTTGAAGGCTTCTCGAAACGGAGCGTAGGAAACCTTCAAAAAGACCAGGAAGGGAATGGCGAAATAATAGATGAGCCGATTGGCCGGTCCAACGAACGAATCAGGGATAAAGCCTAGTCGCTTTCCTATGATGCCCAAGGCGAGCACCAGAAACACGGGTGATATGCGCAAATACAAATCCACGGCTCACACACTCGAATGGCAAATGAGCACGCGGCCGGGAAGGACTTTCCGTTCTTGCAGTTAAAACCCGCCATCGGCGCGACGTGCTGAAAAGAGGAAGCCTTGGCTTCGCCGTCCGGGAGGGAAAGGGCGAAAGCCGTCGGGGCATTCAAATACCTCGAGCACAGGCGCGGCTTCACGGCTGACTCGAGATGCCAGGAAAAGGGCGATACGGCAGACGGATCTCGTTTCTGTCCGCCCAGGAATCTATAAATGCTTTCTTATTCTTCTGTCAATGATCGATCTCGGCCACTGAGCGGAAGGTGAGAGCAGAGGCCTATAAGAAGGCCTTCGAAATGGGAAGGTTCCGTCCCTCGCTTGAAGGAAGGCGGATGCCTCTCAGCATCACGGATTGTCAGGGAACAGCTCTCGGATACGATGAAAGGACGGGACAGAGGGCGTTTCAGGCGTGCACTATAAAAATAGATCGCTTACAACTAGAAAACCTTTCAACCGAGATAGTCGCCACGATTGAACTTAAGTCTTTCCACTTCCGCCGTCAACGTTATCCTGTCGGTCAGCTCCTTCAACGTCGGCGGCAGGGAAGCGCTTTCGCGTTTCAAGGTCCGAGCTTGACCTCGCATCCGTGCCAGCGTTTGTTCTATTTCTCTAAGATTCTTTCCAGGGTTCAGCAGATCCTGCTGATATTGCTCCATTGTTTGCAGAAGCGTTTCGGCCTGATTCAATACGGGGTGATCGTAAGTCCTTGTAGGCAAAATGCTCTCCGTGCTTCTTGTCGATTGGGAAGATTTTACCTTTCCGGATGGGGCATTATTCAGACGATTCAGCACATCCTGGAATGTTTGCCCGGTTTTTTCTGTAACGCCTGGTTTCTGATGGATCCCTTCAAGATAGATCAGATCCGGCTCAATTTTGACCATGGTTCCCTCCATTGGCGAACGAGCCTGTTATTTTACTTACACAGGGAAAGCAAGTTTCGGGCCAAGATCCAGGCAGAACAGTTTTTTTGTCTTTTAGGCGCGGCAACCACGCGCCCGAATCGATTGAGGATGCCGTTGCTTTGACCGGTAGTTCTTTGTGGGCGGTTAACTCTCGGATACTTGTTGCTTGGCGTTTGATCTGTTCGATGAGTTCGAGTACCATTAACATCATATAGCATAGGAAAGGGTCTGGAGAAAACAGAGGATCTTCCGTATGTACCAAAGTCTTATTATACGGGCGGCAAAACGTGTCGAAGACCAGAGATTATCCTGTTGCACGGGCGTGGAGCAACACCGCGGCCCGAGGATTCCGCATTTTCTTTTAAAGATCGTCTCGATTTTTGGACAAGTGTAGGTAAAATAACAGTTGAAACCGATTGCTCGGGCGAACATTACGAGATTGACGCCTTGGAACTCGGAGGAAATCCGGGCCGGGTGAAGTTCCGTTTGTAGGGGGTGTTGGATCGATCCATGAGGGGTCGACCTGTGCAGGAAGGCTCGAGAAACCGTAAAGACGGCCGGTGGAATAGGGGCCGCCGACGGGCATGGGGACACAGTCCAACTCGACCGGAATTCGGGATGGCGCTGCTTGGACCCTGGGCGCCCCGGAGAACACGTATGATAAGGATCCTGTCCCTGTTATTGGCAACGGCTCTACTCACTGCACCTGCGTGGGCTTCCTTTCCTTCGGAACCGCCCGACTGGGTGAATCCGAGCCGAATCCGTGTGGAAAACAGCGAGGCGGACTTCTACGCCTGGACGGATGGAGGGAGCGTGTTCGTGCATGTAGATCCGGTGTTCGGTTCCATTCCTTTGGACAAGAACCGGTTAAGATACGGTGAATACGACGGTGTGATCCTGCTTCGTGAACAGCCCATAACATCGATACAGGATTCGTCCGGAACTGAATTCAGCGGTCTGGTCTCGGGACCGGCGACGCTCCTGGTCGTCACGGACGAACGATACGAGAAAGAGGTGCTTCTGTACCAGACCAGTGACTCTGGTTACTCGTGGGTCTATATTCAAGGGTCGAATTCTGCTTCGATCCTATTTCAGTCCGGAATCTGGAAAAGCGACCAGCCCGAGGTCAATTTATTCATCCAGAAGTACGAAACGGGATCCTGCGTAGTCGTGCTGCTGTATGACCATACATATCTGGCATTCCTGGACTCGGACTACAGCAATGGGATCCATTGTTCCAATGATGTGCTCATGGGAGGGGCTTCGATTCGTTTGGAATTTTTCGATACCGTGCACGGATTCCTCGAATTGAACATTCCTGGACGCGTGTCCATTTCCGGGCCGGTGGAAATGAAGTATCCGGATAAGTGAAACAGGAAACCGCCGCAGGTCGCATTTAGTTACGGTGACATCCGGGAAAAGGCGAACTTCGAGGTTTCGGAGATAGGTGCATGCGGTTTTTCATGTTCGAGCGATTAGGCTTTGTCCTACATACAATCATCCTCTTGTCATGCTTCGCGATGTCCTGGAATTCGGCGGAAGCGGCCGCCGAAGCATTCCGATATCATTTTCACAAACGCGGCGGAACGTTGGGCTCGGAACGCTCGGTAGTGGGTTGTCTGTGGGTGCATACCGTGGCGCCGAAAGAGACTCTGCTGGACATCGCCAGGAAATACGCCCTGGGTTTCAACGAGATGCGGGACCTCTATCCGCAACTGGATCCATGGATTCCCGAACCGGGGCTTCGTCTGTCCATACCGACTCAATGGATAGTGCCGCCGAACCGACGCGCGGACGTTGTGGTCAATTTGGCCGAGCTGCGCCTGTACCGATATTTTAGTAAGCAGGGAAGGGTAAAAACCTACCCCGTGGGCATCGGTTCGAACATGACCGAAACTCCGTCCGGTTCGTGCAAGGTTACCGAGAAGATACGCCACCCAACGTGGCATATTCCTCCATCGTTGAGGGAAAAATACAGACGGGCAACGATTCCACCCGGACCCAGAAACCCTTTGGGGGACTATTGGATGGCTTTGTCGTTGCCGGGGTACGGTATTCACGGCACCAATTTTCCCTGGGCTGTGGGGCGAGCGGTCAGCCACGGATGTATTCGGCTTTATCCGGAGCATATAGGTGAATTGTATGACGAAATGTTTGTGGGTGCACACGTAAGCATTATATATGAACCGGTAAAAGTAGGATTCCTTCGTCGGGAAATATTTATGGAGGTTCATCCCGATGTGTATGGCAGGATCCCCGATTTGAACCGGTACGGGCAAGAGCGGCTTGCCAAATCGGGCGCGGGGAAGTACGCATCGGCAGAAAAAGTGGAAAGCGCGTTGAGGGAACAAAAAGGTGTTCCTGTTTGGATTGGAACGGTAGGGGAAGGAGGTGGTATGTCGATCACCAGGAGGTAGAATTGCGGTCTCTCTGAGCCCGAATGGCATACATCAAACAGAATGGGAGGTACTTACATGGTTTTCCGGGAAAAAGGAAGGTTTGCAGCGTGCTTCATCGTGTTGGCGGCCCTCGCGTTTGCATTTGCGGGCTGCGCTACAACGGAACAAATGAAAGGCGTTCAAGGAGAGGTCCAACAGGCGCTCGATCAGTCGGAACAGGCGCTCAAGGAAGCCAAAGAGGCCAAGGCGGCTACGGCAGACTACTCGAAAAAGGCGGATGCCGTATCCGCGGAATTGGGCACGGTTCAGGAGCAGGCCCAGCAAGCCCTGGCCAGATCGGAAGAGGCTCTAAAAGCGGCTGAACAAACGGCTGCGGAGTTGGCGGCGGTCCAGGATGAGCTCAAGAAAAACAGGGAAGCCGCCGAGGCGGCCCTGGGAATGGCTACCGCATCCCAGGTAGCTACCGCGGAACAAATGAAAAAGGCCAAAGAAATAGAAGCCGGCATGCAAGCCGTTCGGGAAGAACTGGCCAAGGCCACGGAGAAGTCCGACATGGCGATGAAGGAGATCCAGAGGGCCGAGGCCGATTTGCGGTCTACGCAGCAACAGCTTCAACAGGTGATGGAGAGGTCGGATATGGCGCTGAAAGCGGCCGGAGACGCCAAGACATCGGCTGAAGAGGCGGCTGCGCGCGCCGACACGGCTTCGAAAAAGGCGGAGGATATGGCCGGCAAGTCGGAGGCCGTATTCATGAAGCAGATGACCAAGTAAGGGGTGCGAACCGAGTTCGCGTTCCGTTGAGAGCATAAACGTACGTTCATCGTACTGGGGGGAACGACACCGCGTTTCCCCCAGGTTCCCCTCGAATCAAACAAGAAAATCCCGAGTTCGAAAATAACGGCCAACGTGTGCACCACGAATTGTGGGAACGGATGAATTCAAGCCACCTTTCGGTCTCGAACAGGAAGCTCTCCGAATCCCTCTTAAATGGTAAGCGAAGGGCCTCTTGTATGAAGGGGAGACCATGCCGCCGGACCTCCGCATGCGGAGTTGGATGAACATTAAGCTTGTCCTGGCGCCCGTCCTGTCCGAAAGCATCGATGAAAGGTCGTTCCGCAGGGACGGGGTTTGGCCCGCCCGCAGTGCTTTAAAGGTTCGGGAGCGTTTCCCCGAACCCTTGAGAATGAATAGCAGTAATGGAGCTTCGCAATGGATCATCCGGGCATAGCCTATCTAAGGACGCTTTCCAAAGAACAACTCATCGACGCGATCAAGATGTATTCGAGAAACTGGATGACCCTGGACGGCTTGTGGTTCAGCGGGGTGGAAGACAAATACGGGCTGGACGCGGCCATGGACCTGGACGTGCGCATGTGGCGGATCGGTTCGAAAATCGAGGCTAAACGGATCAAGGAGTCGTTCGGTTTGGGCGGAGGGATCGAGAACGTTCTTCGCGCCATTGATCTCATGTCCTGGGCCCCGAGCTTCGATTATGAATACCAGCGGACCGATAATGGGGTGGTGTGGACTTGCCGGCAATGCCCTCCCCAGGAACAGAGAGCCCGACTGGGCAAGGCCGAATTTCCCTGCAGACCGACCTTCGAGGCCTGCTTCGCCAATGTGATCCAGGTGGTGGACCCCGGAGTACGCGTGGAGTGCCGCTTTTGTCCCCCGGACCCGCATCCGGAAGATGCGTGGTGCGAATGGGTGTTTTGGATGGGGTGAGAGCAGATGGGGACCGGGTTGGACCGGGAACCTCCAAGAACTTGAATTGCCGTCATATACCGAGAACGCGGGTTCAGGTCGCGGCAACTGTTCCGGCCATACATCGAGCCCCGCATGCGTTTTCAACTCAAGGGGCTCCGGCCCTCAAGTCGGAGCAGCATCTTCAGTAAAAGGGGTATTATCGTTGGCCCAACGACCCACCGCCAGGCACGGGAGCAGTTCCCACCCATCTGACGAGGAAGTCGTATTCTTGCGCCCATTCAATAGTAATCTGCTGCGGTCCTGAGGTGACTGGCACGAGATTTGTCCGCCCAAGATGGTTACACAGCAGTTACCGCCCATCATCGAACAACCGGAATGTCCTGTAACCGACACTCTGCTTCACAGGATGTTGCGCGGCCCGGCCAACGAAAAGGAAGGCCATATCCACCGCTTCCCCTGGCTTGCCTTGCGTGATTCTATTTTCGGGGCTTAAACGGTTGCTCGTAGGAATTCAGTCCGCGGTGCCACTCCTCCAATTATTCCGAAGCATTTCTTCCTCTGCGCATAGATGGGATTCACTCTAGCCGGACCGGCCGGGTTTCCACAACGGACCTGGGAGGCGGCACGACAAGGAGCAGCCTTCCTTAGCCGCGCGTTTGATCCGCGAGAATCCAACAAAGCAAACAGGTTAAGCGAAAAACAAGGCGAACGTGTCGGACCGGTTTCCATGAAATACGCTTATATTTCGGGTCTAATACGACGATTTACCCGTTGCTGGAATTCCTGGGCGATTCTTAGTTTTAGAAATAGAAAAGGAAGCAAGTTCCTTTCTGAGCACGTTAATAAACGGCTGAATGTGAGCTAATTAGTGTCTGTCCATGAAGCTAACTTATTATTATAAAAAGAAAATCGCGCAAATTAGGGTGGAAACTTCCTGCAATGTATGATATTAAAAAGGTGACAAGCAATTGATATCATTAGACTAACAAGAAGG